>CAJXUM010000889.1 GCA_913060855.1 uncultured Lewinella sp.
CTCGGAGATGTGTATAAGAGACAGATCATCAATAGGAGAATAAATATATTTTTCATTTGTTTGATTTTTAACGTTAGATTTTTCCTTCTCTGGCAATTGTTGTGGGCAAGTGAAAGGAAGAGACTAAAGCGACCACCGGAAGCTGTGTCTTTTGCTTTCGATTGTCTCAAGCGCACAAAAATTGTTAGAGAACCAAATTGTTTTGAAGTGAAATGCCGATGCTTAATAAAGTCGCAACTGCTTTCTCTTAATCCTTTGTTAGTCCTTGTTTAATTCCATTAACCTCAGCTGACCGTCATTTATACCCAATAGATATCCCGTCTTGTTATCAGACAATTGAATGTGGGCGATATTTTTAATGTCAGCTCGAAATAGCAAACCGCTTTGCGCTGGTGTGATCGTTTGAAAACCTTGTGATGATCCAACCAAAACCAATCCCAATCCTGAATCGGATCTTGGGGTTTCGACTTCTGCCTGATATAAATTGCCTGCTAGCAATAAATCAGGAAATTCGTCACCATTATAGTCAATCGGTTCTATCGTATTTACGGTTGAAAATTGCGTTCTAATGGGTAAGGGATGACTTTGCTTAAAATGCCCGTTTTCATTCTCAAACCAGGCATGTGCAAATGTTTTGGACTGGTAATGCAATGCTTCTCTCAACATTCTGTCACCATAAATATCTCCTAAATCCGCTTCGGCAAATTCTCGGAAAGTTTTATATCTATGGCCAATGGCTGGTACCTGTTGAGAGGAACATTCTCTGCCTCTTAAGGGTACCTCTTTATCTTCCTTTTTATAACTGAGGACAATATCATTCTTCCCATTTTCATCGAAGTCAGCAGAATAGACCTCAAAAGGCGAGTCTGCTGAGGCCTGGTACTTGTAATTGAGTCCGAGATTGCCTGCTACCAGGTCCAAATCTCCATCCTGGTCAACGTCCAGGCTCGTCACAGTATACCACCAACCTTGGCTTTCTCCAAGTCCATAATCTGCCGTCTTATTAACTAAACGGCCCTTGTCATTTTTGAAAATGGTAAGGGGCATCCATTCTCCGCTTAAGATCAAATCCTCCCAATTGTCTCCATCTATATCCGCCCAGACAGCATCCGTAACCATTCCCAATTCAAGCAGTCCATCTGCCTGGTTGCTAGTTGCATCTTCAAATCTCAAGCTCTCATCTTTACCTCCAATATTCTTTAATAAGAGGCTGTTTGCCGGAAAAGGATATTTTCCAGGTCTGTTGCGACCTCCGATGAAGATGTCTTTCAGACCATCCTGGTCAAAATCAGAAATAGCGATGGCTGTGCCGGCCGTAGCCCCGCTAGGTAAAGCGGTTTGGACCTTGACAAAACCTGTACCAAGGTTCACATACAAGCGATCGGTATGATCTTGAAATTGATTTCCGTGAGAGACAACATAAAGATCTTGATCCCCGTCATTGTCAAAATCTGAAAAAACAGCAGCTCCATCCTCCTGCGCAAAATCTTCAAGCCAGGGGCCTGCTGTCTCAACAAATTTGGCACCCGCTTTTTGCATAAATAATGCGCCCGGCTTGCCCGCTGCGCCTCCTACATAAAAATCCTCCAAGCCATCACCATTTACATCTCCTTTGGCCAAGGCAGGCCCCATCATGGAATAGTTGTAGGGGAGCAATGGTTCGAAAATATAATCATCAAACAGATCTTCTGAATGTGTAAAATCCAAATCTGATGATGCGGTGATATCCTTAAAGGAAGGGGTGTGTTTTTCGTTTTGCTTGTTGGCCTCTTGTGCCTGACTATGATCAAGTACGATCAGCGTATTGACCGGGGGCTGGTTCAGGGATTGTTCTTTCCCGTCGGGCCAGATAATATGAAGCTTGTTAATGTCGGCATTTATTCCCAGGCCAAAATGTAGCACGGGTTCTATACTGGATTGGAAACCTCGGGTAAGCGTCAATTCCTGGGTCTGGCTGATCCCGCTGGATTCGACCGTTACCTTAGCCCCTAATCCAATGGTGTTTTGCCCAGGTCCTTTTAATGAAACCCGCAAATAGTCACTTCCTCTAGTGTCGTTCTGAAACAGAGAGGCGGCCCGATCGATATTGTTAATGACCAAATCCAGGTCGCCATCATTATCCAGGTCACCATAGGACATCCCATTGGAAAATCCCTCAAAATCCAAATTCCAATCTTCTCCTCTTTTCACAAAAGAGAAGTCACCTTGATTTTGATACACGTAATTGGCAATGGGTTGACTAGAATAATCCGTTATCTCCAGGTTAAATGCTTGTTTAAAGGAAGTGGCGGCGCTTCTATTATTTACATCATTGTCATTGACATCTCGTTTCATGCCGTTGGTGATATAGATGTCTTTCCAGCCGTCATTATCCAGATCAGCAAACAGGGTCGACCAGCTCCAATCAGTGGAAGCTACTCCAGCTAATCTTGAAATTTCACTCATGATGGGCCGGTTATCGGAATCAATACCGCTATTCACCTGAAGGCTATTTTGCATGTACTGATAGTGAAAACCCAATGAAACGCCCTGATTGAAATTTTGAGGACTCATGCTGGCCATATTCACCCGGGAACGCACATAGTCTTCTGGTGACATATCTGCTTGAATTAAATCCACCAATCCATCATTATTGAAATCGGAGGCATCGATACCCATTCCAAACATAGAGGTATGTCCAGTCGTTTCTTTCAACACTTCGCTGAACGTCCCATCACCATTATTTAGATAAAAATAATCCGGAACATTGAAATCATTGGAGAGGTAGAGATCTGTCCAGCCATCATTATTGAAATCCACGGACACTAAACCTAGCGTGAGTCCGAAATTTTGTACACCAGCATCTTGGGTCACATCAGTAAAATTCCCATTTCCCTCATTTCTATAAAGGTGTCCACTTTCCTTCGGATCATTTTCCTTCATCTTTTCTGCATAAAATTGATTCCCCTGACTTAGCTCAACCAAAGGATAATTGGCTACAAACAAATCAATATCTCCATCATTGTCGTAATCAAAGAAGGTAGATTGTATGGAATTGGAAGCATCATCTATACCGTAATCTGCTGCCTTTTCGCTGAAAGTCTGGTCTCCATTATTGATGAAAAGCTGATTTCTGGTATCATCGTATTTGCCGGAGACGGAGAGGTAAATATCCAGGAAACCGTCATTGTTGATATCGGTCATGGTGACGCCGGTGTACCAGCGCTGATCGCCGGTAATATTGGCGGAATTGCTAATGTCTTCAAATTGCATGTTTCCCTTGTTGAGGTACAACTTGTTGGCCACCATATTCCCAGTTAAAAACACATCAGAGAATCCGTCATTATTAATGTCTCCGATTGCGACTCCTCCTCCCATATAGATGTACGGAAATTTGAAATAAGTCAAAGAATCATTTTCTGTAATCTCATTGGTAAAGGCAATACCACTCGCAGATGAAGGTATTTCTGAGAACTTAGTTTCTGACGGTAGATTATTATTTATCGTTCGGTCACATGTTGAGATCAACAGGGTGAGCAGAAGGAAGTAAGCGATCTTATGTTTGAATTGTATAACATAACTATTCTCCATAACGGCCTTGGTATGAAATGTGAAAAATTCCATTTAGAGGCTAAGAAAAAATAACCTAACCACTCTGACTTGTTCTTTTGCTTCCTGTCGGAACTTTGTAAATATTTGATTAGTAACGCTATACACTGTTTAAGGCTGTCTCTTATACACATCTGACGCTGCCGACGAAGAGGATAGTGTAGAT
>CAJXUM010000890.1 GCA_913060855.1 uncultured Lewinella sp.
CTACACTATCCTCTTCGTCGGCAGCGTCAGATGTGTATAAGAGACAGGTGCTAAAGGATCAAAATCGATCTGAATAGTAGGCTTATGATCAGTGATTCCAGTGTGTTTGGAGAAAGAAGCACCAATGACTAATAGCAGATCGGATTCATTCATAAACCAGGAAGCGATAGGCGTACCACTTCTTCCTAATACACCACAGCCCAAGCGATGACTGTCAGGTATCTGCCCTTTCCCCTTAAAGGTCGTCAATACTGGACAATTCAACTTTTCGGCCAAGGCAATGATCTTATCCATGTGAAAACGTGAACCATGACCGACAACTATGACTGGCTTGGAAGCCGCTTCAAGCAGGCCCAAGGCTTTGTCGAAAGCTTCCTTCGGTGGGGCGATCGTCATGGGTGTCAAACGTCCATCTGGAGTTTGAGCCGTTTCGTTTTCTCCCTTTGGTAAAACCTGTACTTCATCAGGGAAGGTTAGGTGAGATACATCCCGCGATAGAATGGCATGTTTGATTGCCAAAGTCATCAATTCGCTATGCTTGCTATTGTGCAAAACACGGTGATTGAATGCCGCCACAGAATCGAAAGCTCGTATCAAATCTAGTTCCTGAAAATTCCCCGTTCCAACGACTTGTGTATCTACTTGTCCAGAAAAAGCCAATAGCGGCGCTCTATCCACTTTTGCATCCCACATACCGGTATACATATTGGTAGAACCCGGGCCTGCGATGCCAAAACAAGCGGCAGGTCGACCCGTCAATTTGCCGTAAGCGGAGGCTGCAAAGGAAGCCGCCCCTTCATGGCGGATACCGATAAACTTCAAGTTTCCTTTCAGCTCTTGGCGACGCAATGCATCAGCAAATCCTAGATTGGAATGCCCCACCATGCCGAATACCCGGTTCACACCCCAATTGATCATGGTCTCCACCATGACATCAGATACTGTCTCCGCATGGTCTTCCTCCTTCTCTATCGCTATATAAATGGCATCTCCTTCCTCTTTCACTTCAAAGGTATCTACTCCGTCATCATATCCACCAGGTGGCATACCGGTGCAAGGGTGAAAATCCCAACCGTGCCAAGGACAGCGCAACATTCCATTTTCAATCGACCCCTCCCCTAACGGACCGCCTTGATGTGGGCATTTATTATCTAAAGCACAGAATTTTCCTTCGAAATGCGTCAAACAGATACTGGTGTGACCTGCTGTTACCGTCATTACACGGCCCTCTACTAGTTCATTCTTATCCTCGAGTACTTTATGCCATTCTACTTTCTTACTCATTGTTATTTTTGATTTTGAAGTTATTATCTCAATAGGCCTAATCGGCTAGGTCTTCTATGGTCTATCTTTGGTTAAGATGTCCAGTATGATTTGGCTAATCAAGGCCGGTTGTTCTTCTTGGATGAAGTGTTTACCCTTGATAATATGAATATCTTCTGCCTGCACCTTAAAATTGGCCTGCACTTTCTCTTTGATCTTAGCCCAAACCAACATATCATCCGAGTCACCCCATATCACGCTGAGTGGAATATCCAGTGATCGGTGTAAAGCCGAATAGTCTGTCAACTTCTGACAAGTCTGGGTAAAAAAGTAGTACATAGCTCGATCGCCATCACCCAAAAGTGCTGTTTTATATCCTTCCAGCATATTTTTATTGACGACGCTTCTGTTCTTAATCCCGTTCTTGAAAGTAGGATTAATGACAAAAAACTGTCCCAAGCGAGAACGATAAAGTCGGCTATACCATTTGGCAATTAGCCCTTGTTCAAATTTTAATGGCGGTTTAAATCCTTCTTGGTACACTAGGGTATTGAGCATAATGAGTCGCTCGATTTTGGACGAATCCCTTTGTAGTAACGCCCAGGTCCACAAGCCTCCACCATCGTGAAACACATGGGTCCAAGTGGGAATTTCTAAGGATTTCATTAAGGCTTCCAGTCGTTTCCCCATCTGTTTATCCGAATAAACCTCATAACCTTCCGGTTTATCACTGGCGCCATATCCTAGCATATCAGGAACAATTACTCTATACCCTTTTTCAAGCAGCAGGGGGACTATTTTTCGATAAAGCCACCCAGAAGTTGGCACTCCATGTAACAATAACAGGCAGGGGCCTTGTCCTTGATCCAGGTAGGCCATCTTCCCCTCTTCCGATGTATAATATTGGAGTTGGGCGTGATATTGCTCGTAATCGCTAAAGGTCATCTTTCGCTGATAAATTTAATTTTTTCACCAATGCTCCCAATGAAAGGCCTTGCACTAGGATGGAGAAAATGACAACGATAAAGGTCAAAAACAACAGGGTATGTCCATAGGTTTCGGCTGGAATACTCAGTGCTAAGGCAATAGAAATGCCCCCTCGCAAGCCGCCCCAGGTCAATACTAGACTCGTCTTTAGCCTGTCACCATCTGACTTTAGCAAGGCAAATGGGAGAGAGATGGAAATGAAGCGAGCTAGCAATGCCATGAAGATAATGATTAGTCCTAAACCAAACTGTTTAAGATCAGGACTAATTAAGTGCAGACTTAGGCCAATCAATACAAATAGGACCGTATTGAGGCTTTCATCTAGCATTTCCCAAATTTCATTCATCCTATTTTTGGCCTTCGGGTTAAAGACTGGATTATTAATAACATTCCCCAGGAACAGGCCGCAAACGACCATGGCCAAGGGCCCCGAAGTACCCAATCTACTAGCAATAGCATAACCACCAATGACAAAGGCGATGGACAACATGGTGGCTAACTGGCTATTTTCTTGGATAGATTTGAGGAATAGAGACGCTATCCAGCCTAAAGCAAATCCCAGCGCAATTCCTCCCAGCGCTTCTACCAAAAAGATATGTCCGATTTCTTCGCCAATATTTTCGGTCTCTCCTGAGGCAATCAATACCAAGGAAGTAAATACCACCACACCAATTCCATCATTAAAAAGGGACTCTCCTTCTATTTTTAATTCGATGGACTCCTTGACACCCACTTCTTTCAAAATGCCTATCACGGCAATGGGGTCGGTAGGAGAAATCAGTGACCCAAAAATCAAACAATAGATCAATGGTAAGTCAACACCGAAGAGCATGGCTAAAAAGTAGAGTGCCCCACCAATCAAAAAGGTGGAAATCAAAACCCCAATCGTGGCAAATAAGATGATCGCCCACTTTTGTCGCTCCAAAGCATGAATATTAATATGCATGGCGCCAGCAAATAGCAAAATACTCAACATCACATCCAATAAAAGGGTACCAAAATCAGCAGAAAGCAGTGTATCACAAAAAAACTGATAAAAATCAGGGAAGATGTTTTCGGATAATATCACCCCGCCTGCCAGGAACAAAGCCAAGATCATAGTGCCGATCGTGGGCGCTAACTTCAACCACTTATAATTGATAAAACTAAGCAGGGCTGCTAGCAAAAATATGATCGAAAAGGAATTAAACATAGGTGGTTTTATTATGGGTCTAAGGCAATTTATCTTCGAGGTCTAGTAGGAAGTGTTTACAATAAAGCGGTTGAACTCGAACACTGAAAAACGATTGAAACATCAGCGTTTATAAAGCCTAATCGTTTTTTTATCAAAGTCAATTCGACCCTCCTTTTTCATGGCGTTCATCACTTGGTTGACCTTTTGGCGATTGGTACTGGTCAAACCAGCTATATCCTTATTGGTTAAGAATAGATTTGCTTCGTAATACGCCCCCTTATTCCTGTCTCTTATACACATCTCCGAGCCCACGAGACCGAGGCTGATCTC
>CAJXUM010000891.1 GCA_913060855.1 uncultured Lewinella sp.
AGATCAGCCTCGGTCTCGTGGGCTCGGAGATGTGTATAAGAGACAGGTGTAAGACGTAGGCCGTTCCCGAACGCTCCATTCTAGCGGTTCGACCATTCCTATGAATAAAGTCCTGCTTTCTAACTGGTAGGTGATAATGGATAATGAATTCAATGGCAGGAATATCCAATCCTCGAGCAGCCAGATCCGTTGCAATGATCAAACGATGGGTACCATTCCGGAATTTAATCAACGTCCGTTCCCGTTCCTTCTGTTCCATCCCTCCAAAATAACAAGCATGGCTAATTTTATGGTGGGTCAGAAAATCACTGACGCGCTTGATACTATCTTTAAAATTACAGAATATAATCCCTGGTTTTTCTCCCAAATGGCAAAGCGTTCTCACCAAGGTCTCCAATTTATCCTTATCCGGAGAAACGATGGCTTTAACACTCAATTGTGCGATCCCATCTTCGAGATAGTTAATATAGGTGGGGCGTTCTAAGTCGACGAAGGGAGGTATTTGTACCTCATGTGTGGCAGAGGTCAAGACCTTCTTTTTCAGCGGAGGTAGCGCAGCTATAATGTCCTGCATTTGAATTTCGAAACCGATCTCCAGCGACTTATCAAATTCGTCTAAAACCAGCGTATGGATATGATCAGGCGTAAAGCTATGACGATTGAGGTGGTCGATGACTCGCCCCGGCGTTCCAATCAATATAGCAGGGGGATGTTTTAAATCAAATTTATCTTTCGTAAAGGCCCGGCCTCCATAGACCGAACTAATTTTAAACCCAGTACCCATTTCACGAGCCACTTGCTCAATCTGGATCGCCAACTCCCTAGAAGGCGCCAGAATCAGCACTTGCACTTCTGTAATGCGGGGGTCCAATTCCGCGACGATAGGGAGTAAAAAGGCTAATGTTTTTCCCGTACCTGTTGGGGAGAGTAGCACCACTTCCGATTTGGAGTGGATAGCCAACTTGGCTTCCAGCTGCATCGGATTGAGCTGCTCTATTTTTAATTTCTCTAAAATACTTTTCTGATTCTTTATCCGGCTTGACATGCGGCAAAGGTAGTGAAGTTGTTGAAGAATGACTATCGCTTTTGACAATAAAGCATTCGGTACTTCCCTTGCATGTCCGGCAAAAGAACAGCCTCGGTAAAAAAACGTAGATCTACCATGGCTTGAACCGCTCTGGCATTGAATTCATTCAACTCAAAAAACAGACTCCCACCTGTTGATAAGCTCCTGATCGCCAAATCATGAATCTTACGATAAAAGACCAGTGCATTATCATTTTCTACAAATAAAGCCAAGGCGGGCTCATAGTCCAACACCTGTCGGGGCATTACTTTTTTCTCCTCTAGCGGAATATAGGGAGGATTACTTACGATGAAATCATACCTTCCGAGCTTGTCCCAAGCCTCCTCGTCCAAGACATCTTGAACTATCCAATTTACTTCTACTTGGTTTTTCAAAGCGTTTCGGCGGGCCACTTGCAATGCCTCTTCACTAATGTCCATCCCTGTCAGGCTCCAGTCCGGTCGATTCTTTTTGAGGCTAATGGGAATGCAGCCACTGCCGGTCCCTATATCCAATCCCTTTTGCCCCTCCTTATTTTTCCCCGCTTCAAGTATTTGAAAAACCAGCTCTTCTGTTTCCGGGCGAGGGATCAGCACCGCTGGCGTCACCTCAAATTTTAACCCATAAAAATCAGCTTCGCCCAAAATATACTGTAGCGGCTCATTTGCTTGCAAACGCTCCAATATTGCACTTAACTGGTCTTGTTCCTTAGCCAGAAAGCTTCGCGCCGGCTGGCCACTTGTCCAGTCGAAGGCATCCTCAAACAGAATGCGCATAACATTCTCGGCCTCTCTGTCCTCCATCTGCGCCTGCAAGGCTGCCTTAGTTTGCTCAAAAGCCTCTTTAATGGTCATGCCCAAAAGTAACAAGAATGCCAATATTTCCGCTAGGAAAGCCTACCAAAACACCCTTGAATTTGGTTTTCATCCAATTCTATCGCTGATTCATCGGTTAACTTAAACGGATCAGGTATCAGATGCTACTTTAGAACCTATGATCTTAGATACCCAACATTTGAGTAAGCGATTTGGCAGCTTGACTGCTGTTAATCAACTCAACTTACAAATTGAAAAAGGCACTATCTTCGGTATGCTGGGTCCAAATGGTAGCGGCAAGACGACTACATTGGGAATGGTATTAGGTATCATACACCCGACCAGTGGCAGTTATACGTGGTTTGATGGAACCCAAGGAGAGAACCCTCGTCGAAACCTTGGGGCGCTCTTGGAAACCCCTAACTTTTATCCCTACCTCAGTGCGGCTGACAATCTTAAAATTGTAGCACAAATCAAGCGGATTTCAAAGCCTGCCATCGATGAATCACTTGACTTGGTCAATCTCCTACATCGCAAAAACTCCAAATTTAAAACCTATTCGCTAGGTATGAAGCAGCGGCTAGCCATTGCTTCAGCGATGATCGGGGATCCACAAGTCTTGATTTTTGATGAACCTACAAATGGCCTAGATCCACAAGGCATCGCAGAAGTTCGAGAAACCATCCATCAGATTGCTTCAACGGGTAAGACCATTATTATGGCTAGCCATATCTTGGATGAAGTGGAAAAGATTTGCTCTCATGTCGCGATTATCAAGAATGGAAACCTACTGGCTACCGGATCTGTTGGCTCGATTATCAATGATGAAATTCTGATTGAAGTGGGCGCTAGTGACAAGGCTCAACTAAGAACTTTTCTTCAGCAGCTACCCCATCTTTCTAGGCTTGAAGAAGCTGATTTTGGTTTTTTGCTCTACCTAAAAACCGCCATTCCAACTGCCGACATCAATCGCAAAGCCTTTGCTGAAGGAGTTATTCTCACGCATTTGAGGCAGCGGCAAAAAAGCCTAGAGGCGGAATTTCTTGAGATAACCAATCAAAACTAGACTTTATGCTACAACTGATCCAAACAGAATGGCTAAAGTGGAATAAACAACTCATTTTTCGAATTGTGACCGCCTTTTACCTTGTCTTATTGCCAGGTTTATTGTTATTGGGAAAAAGATTGCCTGAACTTCCACCTCCCGTTGGCACGACAGAAGTTTTGTACATATTTCCCACTATTTGGAATTACCAAGGCTACATTGGCGGTTGGCTTTGCTTCTTTTTCTTGGGTTTCTTCTCCGTGATCAGTATTACGATGGAGTTTAATAATCGAACCCTTCGGCAAAATATCATCAATGGATGGAGTCGCCAAGACGTCTTCTTGGCCAAAATCGGAAGTGTTGGGGCATTGAGTCTATTGGCCACCTTATACTACGTTTTATGTGTATTGATTATTGGTTATTTGAACACAGATGTCGTATACCTCAGCAAGGTATTTCAGGAGGCGAGTATTATTCCTCGCTACTTCTTGATGTGCTTCAGTTACATGACTTTTGGCTTGATGATTGGCTTTCTGGTAAAACGGACCGTTATCGCCGTTTTCTTGTACCTGATTTATATCATGATGCTCGAACCTGCCTGGCGTTGGGGCGTGCATCGCAATATGTGGGAACACAAAAGCATGCATTTCTATCCTATGAATGCAGTGGAAGATTTAATTCCAGCTCCATTGAGTCCAATTGCGGAAGAGTTTGTCGAACAAGCTGGGTTTAGTCTTTTTCTGACGCCAAATGAAGCTATTATTACCACCCTAGTATACACCTGTCTCTTATACACATCTCCGAGCCCACGAGACCGAGGCTGATCTC
>CAJXUM010000892.1 GCA_913060855.1 uncultured Lewinella sp.
AGATCAGCCTCGGTCTCGTGGGCTCGGAGATGTGTATAAGAGACAGGATCAGGGTTGGCTAGTGGGAGAAGGAGCTGGCGCTGTCGTATTACAAAGAGTGCAGAAAGAAGATACGCCAGCCGCCTATGCGGTCATCGATGATATTGGAAAAACGAAAAGCTTAGCGGAAGGTGGCTATTTGGAACTAGCGGCTACGGGTATCGATTCACAGGATCAGGCAGAGCAAAAAGCATTATTAGCGCAACTTCCTCAAAGTAGCGTTGCCTTAGGATCCGTGAAAACTAATATTGGGCACACTTATGCAGCTTCCGGTATAGCGAGTCTGATTAAGACCGCCTTATGTATTCATCATCAATTTATTCCAGGTATTCCCAACTGGCAAGGGCCGAAAGATACGGCTACTTTTGCCGGCACCCCTTATTACTTTCCTGCTCAATCGCGTCCTTGGGTATTACCTACTGGACATTCGAAGCGATTCGCGGCGGTCAATGGCCTAGACGGTGTACAAATCTCTTTATCAGAACCTAAAGAATCCCTTCCCCGAGATAATACTTTCTTACAACGGCAGGCACCGAAACTGTTTCCCTTAGTGGGAATCAGCGAAACCGATTTGCAAGATCAATTGGTTTTATTAGCTAATGCTATAAGTACGACTACTGATTTAACAGCAACGGCAGCAGCATTTCATCAATCCTATATCAGCCGAACAGGAAGCTACCGAATCATTCTCATTGCAGATCAAGCTTCTGCCCTACAAAAGGAAATACAGTTCTTCCAGCAACAGCTGGCTAGCGCTTTCCAACAAGCCCGTGTGCTGAAAACCCCTAAGGGCTCTTATTTCACACCAAATCCTTTGGGTGAAGAAGGGAAAATCGCCTTTGTATATCCAGGTTCAGCTACGGCTTATACCGGTTTGGGACAAGATTTATTTCAATATTTTCCCCAACTCCTGCAGCATTATGAAAACCTATTAGGCAACATTGATAATTTTGTCGGCTCGGATTACCTTTTCCCTAAGCAACTAGAAAGTAACGATACGCCACCAGATATCTATCAAGATGCTATTGCGATGATGTCGGCGGGCGTCTTTTACTCCGCGGCATTTACCCAATTGTTGCGAGAACACTTTCAATTGAAACCCGACTTGGCCTTCGGCTATAGTATGGGGGAATGCAGTAGTATGTGGTATTCGCTTGGTGTTTGGCATCCCAATGGCGCTAATAAATTCCAACATTCTCCCATTTTCAAAAATCGTTTCGCAGGGGGCCTCGAATTATTAGCCGAACATTGGGGCATTAGTTCCGAAGAAGCGCGTGAGCGATGGATTAGTATTGTTCTACTAGTTCCTAGAGAGAAAGTAGAGGCATTACTGACGGATCAGAAGAAGGTACATTTGACCTTTATCAATACGCCCGAAGAGGTGGTTATTTCCGGTGATAAAGCCGATTGTTTGGCCGTGGCTGAGCAGTTGAACTGTCCGATGGTCACGATTCCTTTCCAAAACATTATCCATCAGGCATTTTGCGAGAAGGAGCGGGAAGGCCTATTGGATATGCATCATTTTGAGATAGCAGACCAGCCCGATGTCACTTTTTATTCCAGTATTACCAAACAGATAATTCAACCCGATAGCCTCGAGATAGCCGAAAACTCAGTGGCGGTTTGCGTAGAGGCGGTTGATTTTCCTGCTATGGTAAAAACGGTGTATGAAGCCGATGCCAGGATTTTCATCGAATTAGGCGCTAATGCCACTTGTACCAATTGGATAAAAGCCAACTTAGAAGGCAAAAAGCACCTAGCCGTTTCTATTGATCAAAAAGGAAAATCAGATATAGATGCTGTATTGAGCTTGCTCGCCCAGTTGTTAAGCCATGGGGTCAAGCTCGATTTATCCATACTTTACCCCATGGAAAGTAAGGCCGTTGAAAAACGCCAATTTCTTAAAAAAATCATCGTGGGAGGAACTCCCGTCTTCGATCTGTTCACCGCCGTTGGTGTACAAGAACGTTTTAATCAGATCGAAAAACGAAGTATACAAAAAGAAGAACTACAACCTGCATTAGCATTAACAGCAACCAGCGCTGAAGGCTTTTCGATTACTAATGAAACTTGGGCAGCAGTCACTGAACAAGCGGAATTAGCTTTTACACCTTCAACACATGCCATAAAAAATAAATCTATCGTGAAATCAGAAACCATAGTACCTACCCCTCCAGCCATCTCTAATGAAAATAGAGTGGGTGAAAATGGCCTACGCTTGCAAAACTTTGAAAGCGGAGAGCAATTCGAAGGCAAAGAAATCATCTTTTCACAAGAAGACCTGGAAGAATTTGCCAATGGCAAGATTGGGAAGGTCTTTGGCCCAGCCTATGACATTATCGACACCTATAGTCGGCGGGTGATGTTGCCCATGGATCCTTACCTATTAGTGAGCCGGGTCACGGCTATGAATGCGAAATTAGGGGAATACAAGCCGTCTACGATGACGACTGAATATGACATCCCTTACAATGCCTGGTATAGTACGGATCGGCAAATACCATCAGCGGTTTGTGTAGAGTCGGGTCAATGTGATTTGCTGTTGATTTCTTACTTGGGTATTGATTTACAGAATAAGGGTAATTTGGTTTATCGCCTTTTAGATTGTACCCTCACCTTTATGGATGATCTCCCCTATGAAGGTCAGACCTTACGGTATGATATTTCCATCAATTCTTTTGTACAAAATGGCGATAACTTACTCTTCTTTTTCAGTTACTTCTGCTATGTACAAGATCGACTAGTCTTAAAAATGGACGGTGGATGTGCTGGCTTTTTTGAGGACAAGCAATTGGTAGATGGTGCAGGAGTAGTTTACTCCAATAGTGAAATAGCCGTACGTAAAAATGCTAAACGACAGTACTTCACGCCACTTCTCAATACGCCAAAAACTAGTTTTTCAAAAGCAGATCTTCAACATCTCATCGATGGAAATATAGAGAAGTGCTTTGATGATATTTCTTACTTCGCCAATGGTAGAAATCCTTCATTGCGAATACCACCAGAGAAGATTTTGATGTTGGATCGAATCACCAATGTGGATATCACAGGTGGTGCTTACGGTCTGGGCTATATCGTCGCAGAGAAGGATTTACACGCAGATGATTGGTATTTCCCCTGCCATTTCCGAGATGATGAGGTACTAGCTGGATCACTGCAAGCAGAAGGTGGCGGAAACCTACTTCGCTTCTTCATGTTGATGTTAGGTTTGCAGCGGATGACCAAGGATGCACGTTTCCAGCCCAAGTTTGGTTTGCCACAAAAAGTCCGTTGTCGCAAACAAGTAGTTCCTAACACGGATACGAAATTAATCTACAAACTAGAGATAAAAGAAATTGGCCTCTATCCCGATCCTTATGTAATTGGAGATTTAGAGATTATTTCCGATGGTGTTATTACCGTTCATTTCGAGAACCTGGGCTTACAGCTTAGAGAAAAATCCAATCCTAAGTACTTAGATCCCACTGAGGGCGTAAAGATTTCTCCCCGTTCGGAAGGAGCCTTGATGAATGAGAAAGACATCACCACTTTTGCACTCGGTGATCTTACCGAATGCTTTGGCCAGGACTTTGCGGTATACGAAGGCCGTAAAATGTCTAGACAGCCTAATTCTGACTTGCAACTCATTTCACGAGTGCTTACAGTAGATGGCACGCGTGGCCAATTCTCTAAGCTGTCTCTTATACACATCTGACGCTGCCGACGAAGAGGATAG
>CAJXUM010000893.1 GCA_913060855.1 uncultured Lewinella sp.
ATACATTATAAGTACATGGACAAAATCAAATCAGATCTATTTGGGACTCTTTTTCCACCCGACTTCGTTAAAATACCGAAAGCTTTCGGTACGATGTAACTATTGGCTATATCTACGTTTTTTGCCTCGTCTGGCGAAAATATAGCCTCGAAATAAATGATGTTCAATTATGTCCAAGTACTTAGTCGGATAAAAGCTTGATTTAGCAAGACTCCAACAAATCCAACAATATTTCCTAAATTTAGCCCTAAATGCAATACTAAAATGTCAAGAATCATACTTTTATCAATCTGTTTGTTGAGCCTAATGTTGCCCCTGAGTGCACAAACAAACTACCCCACTTCCAATATCTACCTGTTTGATTTGGAACAAGTATCTGATAGTAATTTCCAATTTAACAACCCCCAATACCTGACGGCCTTCAACCCCAATGGCTATAATAATCACCCCTATTTTTTCAATGATTCGGAGCTATACATCTCTGTGCAATTGCCAGGAATGAACCAGACTGACCTCTATGCTTTGAATATTGACGAAAAAACAAAAACAAAAGTAACCGAAACACCAGACGGAGAGTTTTCCCCCAAACCAATGGAAAACAGCTACTTCTTCTCTGCGGTTCGACAAGAGATACATGGTAAAGATACCTTACTACGCCTATGGCAATTCCCTACCGATCGTACGACTAATGGTAAGCCCGTTTTTAAATATATCCAAGGTATTGGGTATTACCAATGGCTCAATAGTTATCAGGTAGCGGTTTACATGGTAGAAAAAAATAACACCTACTTAGGTATTGCAGATATTCGATCTGATGAAGTAACGCCCTTAGCGACCAATGCTGGCCGGAGTTTCGCTAAACTACCCAACGAAAACTTGGCTTACATCCAAAACTCGAATAACAACAACAACCTAGGACTCATTATGGAATACAACCTATTCCAGCGTGGTGCTTCTCCACAAAAGATTATCGAAACGCTTCCAGGTAGTCAGGATTTTGCATTGCTGCCGGACGGCACTTTCATTATGGCAAGAGGCAGCAAACTCTTCAAATTCAACCGTTTCATGGATGAAAACTGGATAGAAATTGCGGACCTGCGTTACTATGATATCAAAAATATCACACGCCTAGCCATTAGTGGTAGTTATAAAATTGCTATTGTAGCGGACTAGCGGTCATTGTCCTAAGTAACGATAAGCTTTCCAAATAATATCTAGGTCTCTTTGCAATTGGTAATCCTTGGCATAGAGTAGATTGATGCGTTGAATAGTGCGATCAGATAGGTTTTCTATGTTTAAAATACTGAGGGGGCTCAATACGCCCTGCTGTAAGGCAGGTAGCTTTTCCAATTGATTCTTCACTTGTATATATCCCACCCAGGTCTTTTTCCCGATGAGTACTTGCAGGCTATTCTGTAAAAGACCGGCTGGTTTTTTAATAAATAAAAGCTGTATCGGAAAGCTAAGAATCAACCAGATAGCAAGTCCTATATCCAATAATCGCTTGTTGCGACGGTTGGTCGGCTCTGCGAGGCGAAATCGAATATCAATGGTATATAGTTCTCCTGCCGTATTTTTAGAACTACTACCGATAATACTTAGGCTATCCTCTGGCACAATCTTATAGTCGAGCGAAGGTCCCAATTCATTCATCCAGTACATGATATCCTGGCTGCTGATATCCTTAGAGCAAAAAATCAGTTCATTTATTTTGTAAATCTGTACCACCTCGTCCAACTGTCGCAAAGGACTCAGGTATTCGGTATCATTTATAATCGCTTCTGGACTTACGGTTCCAATCAAGTTCTTGCTCACTTGGGCTTGCATGAGCAAGTACTGTACACGTTCGCTCTCCTTTTTATCTCCAACAATCACTAGATTCTGTTGCGGTGATCGCCCTAGTTCAAAATTCCCATACCGCATAAAGTGTAAAAGAAAACGCAAAGTAGCCGTACTGACCAAGGCCCAGGCCGCGCCTAGAAGAATTAGTGCCCGTGAAGGCCGATATTCCAAATCTAGAAACCCATAAACTGCAGCTAGAATGACAGTCCCGACCATTAATCCTCTTACTAGTCGACGCAGTCCGAAACCATTGTCATAGCCCCCACTGAAGTAGACTGTCAGCAGCCAAATGAGGATATACAAGGGGAAATTGAAATACAGAATTACTTCATCGTAATAATTAGGATCTTTAAAATGATAAGAGGCCCAAAAGTCGCTCAGGAAATAAAGTCCCGTGTAAATGAGCAAGCCATCGAGTAGCGGTAGGTAGGCTTTCTTGAAAAAATTAGATACAACAGTCAGCAATGCACGAAGGTAGATCGCAAAATGCAGCATCAGCACAAAAAGCCCAGCCTGTTTTCCTAAGTGTTTTTGTGCAAAAATGATCATGGCGTTGTAGAAAGTCCGGACATAATTGAGGCTCCCCTTCTTCGTGCTTTCCCCTTTATAATGAATAATGGTAGTTGCTGGAAAATAGTAATTCTTATAGCCCGCTTTGACAATCCGGTAGGACAAATCAATATCCTCGCCGTACATAAAGAAAGCCTCGTCTAGTAGCCCTATTTCATCCAGCACAGTATGTCGCAACCACATGAAAGCCCCGGCTAAGACCTCTACCTCATGCGTCTCATTTTCATCCAAATAACCCAGGTGATAATGATTAAATACCGGACTGCTTGGAAAGAGTCTGGATAAGCCAAATGTTTTGGCAAAAGCAACCCAAGGGGTAGGAAACCCTCGCTTAGACTCCGGAAGAAACCCACCAGATCCATCTATCATGCGCACACCTAGTCCGCCCGCATCGGGGTGTTTGTCCATGAAGGCAATACACTTCTCGAAGGTATCCTCTTCCACGACGGTATCGGGATTCAATAATAGAATATACTCGCCGCTTGCTTGTCGGATGGCTTGATTGTTTGCAATCGAAAATCCTGGATTCCCCTGATTAGCAATTACTTTGACCTCCGGAAATTTCTCCCTAACCATGGCCACTGAATCATCTACCGAATTATTATCTACTACCCATACCTCCGAGGGTATATTCCGACCCGCACGCCGCACCGATAGCAGCGCCTGTTCCAAGAAGTACTTGACATTATAGTTGACAATGATGACGGATAGCTTCATTCGATTTCAGCTAAGGTAGGAGCTCTATTTACTCTCTCACCCGATAAGGAATACGAGAGACAATGGATCGACCTAGTGTAAGTTCATCGGCATATTCCAATTCTCCTCCAAAAGAAATACCACGAGCGATGGTCGTGATTTTGACGGGACTATTTTCCAATTGCTTGGAAACAAAAAATATCGTTGTATCTCCCTCAATAGTAGGACTAATCGCCATTATGAGTTCTTTTATTTCTCCTCTTGCCACTCGCTCTACCAGGGAGTGGATCATGATATCAGACGGTCCGACTCCTTCAATCGGAGAAATCACTCCTCCCAAAACGTGATAGACGCCCCGGAATTGCCCGGTGTCTTCGATTGCCATGACATCACGGATGCTTTCCACCACGCATACTAGGCTATGATCCCGTCGCCTATCGGAACATACCTCACAAACTTCTTGGTCTGAGATATTGTGGCAAACCTTACAATCCTTAATCCCTTTTCTCATTTTTACAATAGCATCTGCAAATGACTCACTCACCTCCGTTTCTTGTCCGACCAAATGCAGTACCAGGCGCAAGGCTGTTTTTTTACCTGTCTCTTATACACATCTGACGCTGCCGACGAAGAGGATAGTGTAG
>CAJXUM010000894.1 GCA_913060855.1 uncultured Lewinella sp.
GTCTCGTGGGCTCGGAGATGTGTATAAGAGACAGGTATTGTGACAAAGAAAACGAAATGACTTTCTGCGATTCAGTAGCAGTCAGTGAGCCCCTTTACACCTGGACGCCCACCATTGCTCCTGCGGGCCTTGACTTCTATAATCATGCGGCTATTCCCGAATGGAACAACAACCTCCTGCTCACCACCCTGAAAGGGCGAGCACTCTGGTTGCTTCAACTTGATGACACGGGAGAGAAAATTGTCAATAAACGAATTTATCTACAGAAGCAGTTTGGTCGCTTAAGAGATTTGTGCGTCTCCCCTACTGGCGATATTTACGTGATTACCAGCAACTCGGACTGGCACATCCCCAGGTACGAATGGATGTATGACAATGTCCCAGCAGAAGGGAATGATCGAGTGCTGAAAATTTCGGTGCTGCAGGATGATAAGAAAGGGGATTTTGATCACCTGGAGACCGCTACCGAAGACAGCCAAGCGATCCCCATGTTTGTTCAGGATAATGTAATCCCGGACATCATTGGCGCCCTACCCTACCGGACCAACTGCGCATCCTGTCATTTGCCCAGTGGAGAAGGAATAGCCGATTTTACACCGCCTCTTTTGGCAACAACAACTGTAGCAAACAAGGTAGAACTGATAGAGACTACCCTTTTCGGTATGTCCGGCGAAATAGAGGTGAAAGGGAAAAAGTACAATGAGATCATGCCCGGATTTGCCGCCGGTCTGACGAACCAGGAATTGAAAGAAATATTAAACTACGTACGTTCCAGCCTCAATGACCACGCAGATTCGATAACAATTGCAGAAATTGAGGAGGTTAGAAAAAGTCGCACATTCTGATGCCCTTTCCCAAAAGCGAACAATCATGAGACGATTAGTGATTCTGGTTATGTTTTTTGCCATTGCCTTTTTTGGCGTAGAGAGTACGGCGCAAACCATTCCCGAAAATTCGGTAATACCGATAGAAAACTTAACGGACTATTTGTCAAAGAGCGTTCGAAAAGAACTAAAAGAGCCCGGAAGTAAGTCATTGGCTAAGTATTTCAGGGAAAAATTCTCAGAACGATTTTTCTATGATTACCAAACTTTCTATGATAGGCTACCTCATTACAATAGTCTATATGAAAACAGCGAGGAACACCAAATAAGAGCCTTGGACCACCTGCGGAAATACGCCGACTCCACCCAGTGGCTTCTTCCCTTTAATTACTTAAACGGTGAACCTGTGAATGCCTATGCCCTCCGGCACCTGGCTCGTCAGCACAAGATGGTGGACATTGCCTTACACTATTTCAACGGAGACAAGAACCCCAAGCATATCCAATATTTTGAAAACCAAATGCGGTCGCTGAATGCCGCACTTCATGCCGACGCCTACGAAAAGATTGAGGACGGAAATGGCGTTTTTGAAGCCTTCCGATCGGGCTATCGGATCCTGAACTGGCTTTGGATACACAATATGTTTTTGAATGAAGCAGAGTATTCAGATGAGGATCAGCTGGTCACCCTTGCCACATTGCTACAGCACGGGCAACATCTTTATGAACGAAACGGTCAATTTCGCTCCGGGAATCATCAGACGCGAGGCGTATCAGCGCTGGCTATGTTGGCGATTCTCTTAAGAGATTTTGCTGGAACGGATCTGTGGCTGGAGCGCGCCATGCGTAGGCTTAGTGAGCACCTGGATAAGGAAATCAATGCGGATGGCTTTCAGTTTGAGCGATCCGTCCATTACCACATGAGCGACATCAATAACTACTTCTACGTCTACCAACTGGCCAAATTGAATTCTATTGAAGTAGACAAGGCGTGGGAAGAAAAACTCAAAGGTTTGTTCACTACTTTAGTGAAAGTGGCTTATCCCGATCGTAGTGCACCGGTCCTGCAAGACGACACCGACATTCCGTGGGCTGAAACCAATGATATTTCGGGGGCGATGACACTGGGTTATTTGCTCTTTGAAGATCCAGCGTTTGGGTACTTCGCATCGGACAAGGTTGATGATCGGGTGTACTGGTTTTTGAGCAATGATCAAGTCAAGCTGCTCGAAAACAACAAGCAACGGCAGCCTACCTACGGCTCTTTATCCTTTGAAGACACGGGATATTTCATCATGCGAGAGGGTTGGGACTCCGATGATAAGATGATGATCATCAGCGCCGGCCTGGATGACAAAAAAACCGACCATCAGCATGGCGACATGTTAGGAATTCAAGCGATGGCCAATGGTCACGCCATCCTTCCCAATTACCAGGTACGCTATTCACTCAAAGATTTCGATCAGTTCAAAAATTCAATGGTCAAGAATGTCGCTCTAGTGGACCATGAATTACAAGGTAAAGAATGGACATCCAACCAAGGAGGAAGTGGATTTGGTAAGTTTCGAAACTTGCCGAACCCGGAAGTGATTACATGGGAAGTCAATGACGATTTTGATTTGTTCGCAGGCCGACATAATGGATTCGAAAATGTAGGGGTAGAATATACCCGACAAGTGATCTTTGTAAAGAATGGATTTTGGATGGTCAAGGATGGCTTCAAATCTGCTGATGCGCACGATTACAAACAAGTTTGGCAAGGCCATTACACCGACGAAAACGGCCCTAATCTATTACGTGCTACTACTCCGGATGCCTCCGGTCATGATATCTTACAACTGATTCAAACTGATTCGGTGTATAGTGCCGGCGCACGAGGAAAACATTGGAGTGTAGTCTCTAAATCCGATCAAGCCGATTTCAGTTTTCTCACGATCATTTATCCCTTTCGAGGATACGAAAACCGATTAGATGAAGCAGCAGAGGAGAAGATCATCCAGGGTTGGGCAGTGAACCAATCGGAATGGGAAATAGCAGGTGGTAATACAGTAAGCCTTAGTGCTGATAACGGAACATTTGTATTCAATGTCAAGGAATTAAAAAGTCAAAACCTGACTATACAATCCCCTGAAGAAACGGATTTATTCATAAAAATACAGGACAAGCAGCTTTTCATTCATTCCATCGGCACTCAACAACAAACGCTTACGGTTATGCCGAAGGATGTAAGTAGAAGGACAACCAAAACGCTAAAACCGGGAGAGCTTTGGGTCCTGGATATCCATACGCAGTAAGCTGTCAGGAATGACTTCAAAAGTAGTCATTAGCTACACGACTGATGAAGAACGAAGGCTTGTTGCAAAAGATAATTTAGCTCCGTACAAATTAGTCTACTATTCTTTATTCTGATCCCATAGCCGGTAGGGGTCACCATTCTGTTTCATCTGCTCCAACAGTAAAGCTTCCATTTCCGCCAATTTTTCTGAATATTCTGGATCATCTGCCAGATTGGTTTCCATCGCGTCTGATCTTTCGTGTACGGGCAGATATTCATGCGGGTTTTCGGCAAGGTGGAAGAGTTGAGTTTCCCTGACTGCGCCATCCATCATATCATACTTGATTAGTTTCCAGTCTCCCTTTCTCACCGTACGCATGCCTGGTTTTGTCCCCCCGCTATAGACACCATACTGTACCTCTCTGACAGTGGCTTTTTCTCCCGTCAATACCGGTCTAAAACTGGTTCCGTTTACGGTAGCGGGAATTTCAATTCCGGCCAGGTCACAAACGGTCGGTAATACATCCGAGAGATAAATATTCCCTTCCACTCTGGTATCAGCTTTAATTCCTGGGCCACTCACAATAAATGGCACCCTCCAGGTGCTGTCTCTTATACACATCTCCGAGCCCACGAGACCGAGGCTGATCT
>CAJXUM010000895.1 GCA_913060855.1 uncultured Lewinella sp.
CTACACTATCCTCTTCGTCGGCAGCGTCAGATGTGTATAAGAGACAGGTATCTGATCGTTTCGCTTTTAGCTCTTCAACTTTATTTTTCAACGTATAAAAGGAAGTGCTTAATCGATTTTCCTCTCGCTCCGCCTTTTTAATGGCACCATCCAAGATTTCAAGATTCTTCTTACGTCCGATTTTCTTGCCTTCAAACAAACCAATTGATCCACCTGAGACGCTAAATCGACGTTTGATAAAGCGACCACTCTTCGAAAGGATCGTAAGATTATCGCCACTCGCGGTTTGCGCTGCCAAATCTTCATTTTCGGTCACCAGAACATTCTCTAAGAGGAAACTGCACAAGCTATAATAGGTAGGATCGATTTGGATCAAATCGATCGCCTGAAGTGTATCCGGGAAAAGTGCCATAGGGGCAGTGTAATCCTTGAAGGCATCCAACAAGAAGAAATTAGCTTTCCCCTTTTGGCTTCGACTCAGCAAACGGATCGCATTACTAGCCTCTTCGAAGTTCTGGACGACATAATAATTCAAATAGGGATCGAGGTAATTCTCAATGGCTACACGATACTCTTCTGCTACATAAATCAAGTCAGAAAGTAGCGGCGCATCCTTTTTCCAATCCTTATTATTATTGAGAAAGCGGATAGATTCCGGAAAACCCTCCAAGTTCTCGACCATACTTTGGGTCAATTTGAATTCATTACGCTTGGCATCCAGTTGCCGATTAACCTTCTTCAGCTTATTATTAAGGTCATCAAGGCCCTTTTCATGTACCCTAATCGCCTCCAATCTCTTTTCTTCGGCTTGCGAAAGCGATTCCAGTCTTTGTGTATATTCCAACTCTCGCACCTCAATCTCCTCTATTTTGTCATGTATAGAAGAAATTTCACTCTCTCGCATTTCAATTTCCAGATTACTCTGCTCCAAATCTTGCAGGTGATTATCAATCTGGTTCTTGTTAATAGCGCGCTGCTTCTCCAATTCAAAGGCCTCTCGCTCCAAGCCCTGTTGACGGCTTACAATATCCTCCAAGTCTGCCTTGATCGAACCATGGCTGTCCTTGATTTTCTGCAACTGCTCTTCTGCATCATCAAGGTCTTTTTCCAAATCTATCTCAATCCTTTTTTCCTGGTTGAGTTCCGATCGATAATGTTCTACGTCTTCCTCTAATTGCTCAATTCGCGATTTGGCAGATTGAATCCCTACATTTAGCTTTTCTTGACTCTGCAGGATAAACTCTTGCTTCTGCTCTAGCATTCGCTTGTCATTCTCTCGACCACGTATGCCTCCAATCAAGTTATTGAGATCTCTTTGCCGTTCAGACAACGTCTTTTCCTTATCCAGGTTGGCTTTCTTTTCCGCTTCCAACTTCGCTTCTAATTGACTCAACTGGACGTCATATTCGCGGTATTTGTCCTGTTCTTCTTGTAGTTTTTTGCGAATGTCCTTCTGCTTTTCTTTAAGATCGTTGATCTTGATCTTCGCTAGCAGAATACTAGACTCTTTATATTTATCTTTTAGTTCAAAGAAACGCTTAGCCCTCTTAGCTTGTTTTTCAAGGGATACTAGGTTACTGTTGATCTCAAAAAGGAGGTCCTCTACCCTATCCAAATCCTCCGTTGTACTCTTGAGCTTGTTAAGCGTCTCCTGTTTTCTTTTCTTATATTTTGAGATACCCGCCGCTTGTTCAAACATCCGGCGACGAGAATTGGCCTTATCTGCCAATATATCGTCTACCATCCCCAATGCAATAATGGCGTAAGAGTTGGAACCAATCCCTGTATCTAGAAAAAGTGAGGTAATATCCTTTAGTCGGCAAGCCACACCATTGAGGCGATATTCGCTTTCACCCGTTCTATATAACATACGGGTGATAGTGACGGCATTGTATTCGGTAGGAAGAAGGTTTTTAGTATTTTCAAAGGTGAGAGAAACCTGTGCTAAACCACTGGATTTACGCTTTTTAGTGCCATTGAAGATAACACTTGTCATAGTATCTAATCGAAGTTCCTTGCTTTTTTGCTCACCCAATACCCAACGGATAGCATCCACGATATTAGACTTGCCAGATCCATTAGGACCCACAATTCCAATAACATCTTCATTAAAGTTCACCACTGTCTCGTTGGCAAAACTCTTGAATCCCTTTATTTCAAGCGTCTTCAATCTCATAGCCCACAAAAATAGTAAATTGAGTCAATCCGCGATCCTCTTGGCTAATAAAATTATTCCTCTGTTCACTTTTTTCAGGGATCCTAAGCTTCAGTAGGATAGTATATCGGGGGGGATAAGCCCGCTATAACTAGCTATAGTAATAATAATCAGTGCCTAGTAAAAAGACATGCTATTCCCAGGATTGTTCCAAAAAGAAACGAACATCCTTTGCTGTTTGCACCGGAATTTCTTCCATAGGTAAATGCCCCACTCCGGGATATCTCACTAGGGTATGGTTTTGCAATCGATCAGCAAATTTCTCTGCATTTTCGACAGGAATCCAGCGATCGGTTTCTCCCCAGAGAATTAGGGTAGGTTGGGAAATTTCCTTTAAGCGTTCTGGATCGATTCTTTCTTCTTTCTGATTGATTCGATCCACATAGGCTTGTCGATTTCCAGGCCGGCGAAAGAGTTCAAAATACCGCTGCAAAAGTTTAGTATCCACTTTCGCCGGATCACCATATACCTCATTGAGCGATTTCTTGAAAAGTGCTTTGGGGGTCACCTTTTTCATGATCGCCGCCAAGACCTTGTTTTTCGCCAAACGAAAAGCCAACGGACTTTTTTCTTCTCCGATGCGAGGAAAACCGGCAGCGTCCAATAGAATCAGTTTATCTACTTTACTGGGATATTCTGCCGTGTAGACCCAGGCAATCAATCCACCTAAAGAATTACCTCCTAGAGCAAATTGTTCTAACCCAAGTGCCTCAGCAAAAGCATCCACGAATCGAGCATAATGCATAATGGAATAATCACGGTCGGTAAATGGACCCGTTAAACCAAAAGCAGGCAAGTCCAAGCTGAAAACCGTAAAACTATCTTGCAACTCACGTGTCCAATCTTCCCAAGTGTGCAAACTTGCCCCCGTACCATGCAAAAGAAGCAAGACAGGCCCTTGACCGGTTTTGCGATAGTGGACTGGCATTCCCTCTATTTCCACGAAATCAGAATCCGCATAAGTATATTTTTCGGTCAATCGTTCGAGCGAAATATCAGGATGATAATTGAACACTACGGCAGATACCAGTAATAAACCTATGATTAGCAATATATACTTGATCACTTTCATGATTCTGCAGTTGTTTTAGAACGGAGATTGAATTTAATTGTCAGTACTCGGCCTATCAGGCAAAGCTCATTTTGAGAAGTGTATTGGTGGCAGGGAAAGAAAGATTCGATAAATCTGCTTTTGCAGGCAGGCAGGTTGCTGAAGTATTAGATTTCAATGGCTAATAAATAAAGTAGCTATCAATGCTAAAACAACGCACTACCCCATTGTACCTTTGATCACTCCCCCATCCACACTAATCGTCTGGCCCGTTAAATAACGAGAATGCGGGGATAATAACCATGCTCCCAGCGATCCAAAATCGGCAGAATCTCCCATAAAACCGACTTTGATCTGAGACACAAAGCCCTTCTTCACTTCCTCCTCACTCATGCCTTCTAAGTCGGCATTTTTCTTGAGCAAGGCGCCAATTCTGTCTCTTATACACATCTGACGCTGCCGACGAAGAGGATAGTG
>CAJXUM010000896.1 GCA_913060855.1 uncultured Lewinella sp.
CGAGATCAGCCTCGGTCTCGTGGGCTCGGAGATGTGTATAAGAGACAGGTATCGTCCAGTAGGTTGTGCATCTCCAATGATATTATTCTCATACTCTTTCTCAACACCCTCATTGATATCTCTACCATAATTCAATCTTACATTCAAACCCTCCAAAAGTTGAAAGTCGGTGTAAAATCTAAAGCCATAGGTATTGTCTCTATCACGTTCATCATTCAGCAGCAGCTCCTGGAGCGCATGTCTCCCTTGATTAATGGGTCTTGATCCGATGTTGAACTCAGAATATCCTTCTCCTGCGTCGAATATAGGATTCTTAGCCTCATCTAATACAAGGTTTCCATTTTGGTCGTTGACATATACGGGATAGATTGAACCTATATTTTTTGCAAATCCAAAAGGGTTTACAATACTCCCGCCACCTGCCGAACTAGGGCCTCTGGAATTGGTAGTTGTAATATTTGCACTACCTCCCATTGTGATCCAACTATTGGCATCAAAATCAGCATTTAAGCGAGTGGTCAAGCGATCAAATTCAGAAGTTCGAACATAACCTCCTTCCTCTAAGTAGGAAGTGGAAAAGAAAACTTTGTGATTGTCTCCACCACTAGCCACATTTACATTGTAGTTTGTTCTTGTATTACTCTGCTCTAGTACATCATACCAATTTAAACCTTGATAAACCACATTGGCACTGGGATTTAAACGGCCATCTGTGCCTACGATTTGATCGTTTGCAACATTAAATGGATTATATCCCAAGCTATTGTAAATATTGGCAGATGCAAAAGCGGGGTCTCCTCCTCCAGCACTGGAGTTCTTTAAGCCCTCCCACATACTTTCATAATATTGCCCCGGAGTAACTTCATCATATAAACGAACAGCTCTGGAAACAAAGCCATGTTGAACAGATGCAGATACTCTAGTCTCTCCTTTTGTACCACTTTTAGTTGTGATGAGAACAACTCCATTGGCAGCCCTGGAGCCATATAGGGAGGTTGAAGAAGCATCTTTGAGAATGGTTATTGATTCGATGTCTTCTTGGTTGATGGTCGTTAAAGCTCCTTCATATTGCATACCGTCAACAATAAATAAAGGATCGGTATCACCATTTAATGTCCCCACTCCACGGATAACGATACCCGGAGATGAACCTGGTTGCCCAGAAGGAGATGTAAATTGTACGCCCGTTGCTTTACCTTCAATAGCAGCTATCGCTGATGTAACATTTCTTAGTTCCAAATCTTTAGCACCGATAACATCGGCTGATCCGGAAAAAGCTTCCTTGGTACTGATACCGTAGGCAGTTACAATCACCTCCTGTAATAGCTCAGCTGCCGTTTCAAGCGTTACATTAATAACCGTACGGTTGTTAAGCTCAATATTCTGAGTGGAAAAGCCAGTGTAACTGAATACTAAAACATCGTTTTCTGCAGGTACATTAAGACTGTAGGAACCTTCAATATCAGTAACAGTACCGGTACTTGTTCCTTTAATAAGGATACTGACCCCGATTAAGGATTCACCTTCTTCGTCGATCACCTTTCCTGTAACAGTTCTTTGTGCCATGGTGATACCCACGACAAAAAGCATTAGTCCAAAAACTAGTGAGATTTTTTTCATACTTTTTTAATTTAAGATGATTTCAATAGTCTGCGGCGAATCAAACAGCCAACCTTTCCAGCTTGGTGACTGAATCCCACAATGAGTTTATTTTTTTCAAATTCTAATCCTTACAATTTACGTTGGCATAGTTAGACCAAAGGTAGTCCAACTTTATTATCACATTGCTAATCCAGGCGCTAAATTACTGATTTCCTTGATGCAGATTCCAATATTTGAACTGCGAGCTTGCAATGCGCGCAAATATCTTAACATTTGTTCGTTCCCCGACATTTTTTGGAGCAAGGGTACCCTGACGGTGATAAAGAGGCTATATGCCTAGACGAATATGTTATCCTTACCTCGTTTGAAACTGGATTGGATGGAAAAAGGTAGGCATTGGATTGAAAATCGGTAGGGTATCAAATGGATTTCAATCTAAAATGATCTGTATGGCCCAAAGAGCTATAGAATAGGAATCATCCCTTATTTCTGAGCTGACATCCACTCGACTGATTTTTAACAGCAAAGATTGTTCCCCTACTGTTAACTGCGGGGTACGAGTTATTCAACCTATATCAGCAGTTTTATCTCATGTCGATTCCTTCCATATTCTGAAGCCTTATTTTCTGACATATTGAGCTGGTAAATTGGGAACTAGGCTATGGCGACCCAGGTTCTGATTTCCAATTTCGTACTTCTAACTTTCTCCAAGGCTAGAAGAGTAGCCGGACTTCCTTTACAGGAAACGTTTTTCAGTAATAAAACATATACTCGGATCGATGCTTTTAGGGCGCTATTAGTTCGATTTGAGTAATCCTAAAACTTGGTGAGTCCACATCATTTAGCTTTTGCATTAATTTTGATTAGACATCAAACAAATCATTTTTAAACAAAAAAATATATGTTTTCAGAAAGTCAAAATTTAAGCAGGTACTTTAATAATGGCTAGCAAAATGTTAAATTGTTGATTTTATGCCTTAAGAAGAGTTGGTGAAATTCTTTTGATTCTTAATCTGTCGTTCCAAATTTGAATTTCTTGATCATATGACCTTTTTTTTATTCAAATGCTGCCATCTTTTTAAACGTAGAATACTAAGGGGTTTACTTTGGATAGGCCTATTATTTATTGTATTAGAGATTTATCCACAGTCAGTTAAGCCAATCGTCCAATCACTAGCTACAGAGCATGGCCTTTCCCATAATTATGTTTATCGAATTATACAGGATAGAGAAGGTGCTATGTGGTTTGCCACCCACTACGGATTAAATCATTATGATGGCGCCCAAATAACTGTTTTCACCCATGATATTGACAAAAAGCAAAGTATTGCCGAAAACGATATTGCAGAGATTGCAGAAGATGCTCATGGTGACTTGTGGATAGCATTGAAAACAAAAGGAGTAGACAAATATGATGCGTCCACCGAAACCTTTGTTCATTATCCAGTAGAAGTTGGCGGATATAGCATATTTCCAGATGAGGATGGCAATGTTTGGTTTGGAACAAGTCGAGGATTAATGTATAAGGCTGCAGGAAAGGAAGAATTTACGCCCTACTCCATAAAAGCTCATCCTCTGAGAAATGATATCAGTGGAGCTATTTTCACAGATATATTTCAAGACCAAAGCGGGCGACTCTCTTTTGCCAATGTTCATGGACTATACCTGATCGATCCCGAACATGAAAAAGAAGAGTGGATATTAGCTTGTTCCAGCGACCCCTATAATAAAGGAAAGGAAGTTTCCACAAAATGGTTGGTTGAAGATAACGAAGGAAATTTATTAATAGGCACCCTAGAAGGTATATTTTCTCTAGCCCCAAATGGTTCCTGTATGCAAGCCTTTTTCCATCAAGATTCTGATGGGTGGCCAGGTGATGAAATGCAGGTCGAATCTCTAGTTTGGGCAGGTTCAAATGTTTTATATGTCAATATTAGTGGTTACGGCCTCTATCAATTAGAACTTGGTGAGGACAAGCAGAAATTCAGGATTCAGCGCATCTTGCACAGCATCGCAAATATCACGGATTTAGAAATTGACCATAATGGTATCTTGTGGTTGGGCACGATAGACCTTGGAGCATATATATACCTGTCTCTTATACACATCTCCGAGCCCACGAGACCGAGGCTGATCTC
>CAJXUM010000897.1 GCA_913060855.1 uncultured Lewinella sp.
ATCAGCCTCGGTCTCGTGGGCTCGGAGATGTGTATAAGAGACAGATCGGTTTTTGAAGAAATAGATCAAAATCCAGAAGGAATGAAGTACTTGATTGAAGTGAACGGGTAAGGAAAGTGAATGGGGAAAGAAGTGAAGTGGTGGAAAGCGAAAGTGAATTTATAAAGACCAACTTAAAAAAACAACATGCAGATATTAGAACAATTCAAATTAGACGGGAAATTAGCGCTGGTTACAGGCTGTAAACGAGGAATTGGAAAAGCGATGGCCATTGGCTTGGCTGAGGCAGGGGCAGATATCATTGGCGTTTCAGCTAGCCTGGAAAGTAGTGGAAGTGAGGTAGAAAAGGCGGTCAACGCATTGGGACGAGAATTTACAGCTTATGCCTGCGATTTCTCAGATCGAACCGCACTCTACGGCTTTATCAAAGCGGTTAAAGCCAATCATCCGACCTTAGATATTTTAGTGAATAATGCGGGATCTATACTTCGGGCTCCTGCAGCTGAGCATTCCGATGAGTACTGGGATAAAATCATTGAAATTAACCAAAGTGCTCAATTTATACTGACCCGAGAATTTGGTAAAGAGATGATCGAGAAAGGGTATGGTAAGATCATATTTACGGCATCCTTACTCACGTTTCAAGGAGGGATAACCGTCCCGGGTTATGCCGCCAGTAAAGGGGCTATTGGTCAGATGACCATGGCTTTCTCTAATGAATGGGCCGGAAAAGGGGTTAATGTCAATGCTATTGCACCGGGCTACATTGCGACGGATAATACGGAGGCACTGCGAGGTAATAAAGAAAGAAATGAATCTATCCTGGGACGAATTCCTGCGGGCAGATGGGGTAGTCCTGACGATTTTAAAGGACCAACCGTATTTCTATCCTCAGCGGCCTCTGATTACATGACCGGTTCCATCATGCTAGTAGATGGCGGGTGGATGGGGCGTTAAGTCGCGGTAGCACCGTCACCGCCGCCGATGCAGGCGCGTCTCTCGTCGCCGATGCAGGCGTTTCCACCTGCATCAAACCCAGACTCAGGATGTATTGCAGGTGAGAATACCTGCAATGGCGACAGGGACATGTCTGCAATGGGGAATTGCGGAACAAAATGAAAAGATAACAAACCAACTAAAACATAGTCAATATGACAGGATATACACTATTCATTGACGGAAAATGGGTGCCCGCGAGTTCGGATAGTAAAGATGAAATCATCAATCCCGCTGATGAATCTTTAGTCGGCACCGTGCAAAACGCGACGGCAGAAGATGCCCACACAGCCCTCGTCGCTGCCCAAAAGGCACAAAAGAAATGGCGACAAATACCCGCTATACAGCGAGCAAATCTCCTACAGGCCTTTACCAAAGAAATTCAAAAGCATCGAGAAGAATTGGCCCAACTGATCACCAAGGAGCAAGGGAAATTACTCAAAGTTGCCCGATTTGAGGTGGATGTTACCTGCTCATTCATTGAATATGCCTGCCATTGGGCCCGTCATATTGAAGGCGATATCTTACCCTCTGATAATCCCAATGAGCAAATCTGGATACAAAAGGTCCCAAGAGGCGTAGTCGTGGCCATCACCGCTTGGAACTTTCCTTTGGCCCTGGCTGGCCGCAAAATAGGTCCCGCTCTCGTAGCAGGTAATACCGTCGTATTGAAACCTACACCAGAAGCCCCACTATCGACGATGGCCTTGTGTGATATAGCCAAAAAGGCAGGATTACCCGATGGGGTACTCAATATGGTAACCGGAGGAATCGAGGTAGGAAAAACTTTGGTCGAAAGTCCGATCACTCAAATGGTGACGATGACGGGAAGTACACCGACTGGACAGGCTATTTTTAGATCAGCAGCCAAGCACCTTACCCACGTACAATTAGAACTAGGAGGAAAAGCGCCATGTCTCATTTTCGAAGATGCGGACATCGATAAGGCAGTTGCCGGTGCCTTGCATTCTCGATTTGATAACTGTGGACAGGTCTGTACTTGTAATGAAAGGATGTACGTGCATGAGGATATCTATGAGGTTTTTATGGAGAAATTCATGGAGAAAGTCAATGCCTTGAAACTAGGTGATCCCTCATTGGAAGATACCGATATTGGCCCTAAAACTAATCTGGCTGGCTTGCAACAGTTGGAGCGAATGGTAGCAGAGAGTGTGGCAGCAGGCGCTACGGTCTTGTCTGGTGGAAAACGCCCCACTGGCCCTGGCTTTGACAAAGGATTTTGGTATGAACCCACCATTTTAGCCAATGTGACCCAAGAGATGAATATTGTGCATGAAGAGATATTCGGCCCCGTTCTTCCCGTTATTAAATTCAAGTCTTTTGACGAAGTGTTAGGCTATGCCAACGATAGTGAATACGGACTGGCCGCCATGGTTTTTACCAAAGACATGAATAAGATTATGCGCCTAAATGAGTCTTTGGAATTTGGTGAGATTTACATCAATCGAGGACATGGAGAACAACATCAAGGCTTTCATAATGGCTTGAAATTAAGTGGGACAGGTGGGGAAGATGGCAGATATGGTTTTGAACAGTATCTGGAAAAGAAAACCGTTTATGTGAATTTTGACTAAGTAATGGACAAATACTAAGTTCCGCATTTTGAGATAGAGATTTTGATGCTAGGCGAGGCATTTTTTGAAGGCATAGCACCGCTACGGCTGAAAAAAATAACGAAGCATAGTACTGAAAGATCATCAGCAAAATCGAGAAGTTATTGTTTGATCATTACTTTATCAAAGAACACGCATAGGGATTTTATCCAAATACCCTTGTTTTCACAGCCCACATAATCTTGATACATGATGCATTGCTTTGGCCCTTTAGCGGTCAAGGCAAAGTAAATGATGTAATTCCACGCCAAAACCTAAATATCAAACCTATGAAATCCCCCCTAGGTCTATTTCTCTTTCTGTTTGTACTGGGCAGCCTATTGTCCTGTGAAAAGAGTAGTTTATCAACGAATAATTCGACTAGTCTAGAAACTTTTGCCGGTCGTTGGGAAAATACCATTGCACAAACAACTGGGCTTACACGACTTACTATTACTCAAAAAATTCCGGGCCAAATTTCTGTGCAACTATGGCGGTCCTGTGGTCCTGACAATTGTAATTTGGGTAATTATTCCAGCTCCATCAATGATCTCGCAGATGGCATCATATCGCTGCCACTTACCTGGAATGATATTCCTATTGACGTGGAGCTTAGTCTATCTGAAAGCGGAAAATTAGAAGCTAAAACAGCTTCTAATACAGCAGCAAATTTCGAGACGCAATTCTTTACCCGAACCGAAGCAAGCAGTTTTTTCCAACAAATCGACATCGCCGACGCCCGCTCGGTCAATCTCTCTCCCCTCCGTATCAATGGCAGCAATAGTGAACTCAATTTTCTTCGCCCTGGCACCATCATCGTTTACCAAACTAATGAGGGGCGCTATGGAAAAATCCAGATTCGTGGCAATGATGATATCCTCACCATGCGCTGGAATACTTGGGATACCGATGGCACTACCTATCAAGAAAATGACTATCTCCCCTTAAAAAACAATACTTATTATGATATAGACATTGGCAAAGAGGATTTGGGTGAAGCCAAATTCCTCAGCGATTTCTTATGGATCAACAAAGGAAAATCCGAGCGATGGCTAGAGCCAGTGAATGAAGCGACGATGGCCATTTATCATTTGGGAGCGTATTGAATAGACTTTATTATTC
>CAJXUM010000898.1 GCA_913060855.1 uncultured Lewinella sp.
ACGAGATCAGCCTCGGTCTCGTGGGCTCGGAGATGTGTATAAGAGACAGTCCAAACTCCCTGCAATCACCTGGCAAAGCAAGCCCAACTCCGCTTCCTCCATAATAAAAGGCGGCATAATATAAATCAGATTCCGAAAGGGTCGGACCCAAACACCTTGCTTAATAAAGTATTTTTGAATAGCCGCTACTTGGATACTTTGATGGCACTCTACCACGCCTATCGCACCAAGTACACGTATCTCTTTCACCCTTTCATGTGCGAATAAAGGACGAAGATCTTTTTCCAAGCTTGCCTCAATCCCATCCACTTTTTCTTTCCATCCATAGGATTCCAATAATTGCAGGCTAGCCAAGGAAACACTGCAGGCTAGCGCATTGGCCATAAAGGTAGGGCCATGCATAAAAACACCGCTGGGGCCTTTGGATATAGTCATGGCTACCTGGTCGGTACAAAGTGTGGCCGCCATCGTCATCATCCCGCCTGTCAAGGCCTTTCCTAGGCACATAATATCAGCTTGGACATCCGCATGATTCGCGCCAAACAATTCGCCAGTTCGCCCAAAACCAGTTGCAATTTCATCCAAAATAAGCAATACATCATAGGCTTCACAGAGCGCCTTTACTTTCCGAAGAAAGGCCGGAGAATACACTCGCATCCCCCCCGCTCCTTGAACGATAGGTTCCAAGATGAAGGCGGCTACCTCATGATGATGCGCCGCAAAAGCTTGCTCAAGCTGCGCTTCATCTGTTGGATGCAGGCCTTCAGTAAAAGCAGAAATGGGTTCGGGCAAAAAGATATGTTGCGGTAAGACCGCTTCAAAGATATGATGCATACCACCAACTGGATCACAAACGGACATCGCTCCAAAAGTATCCCCATGATAACCTTTTCGGATCGTCATCAGTCGCTTTTTGTCTCGGTTACCAAGAGATATCCAATACTGAAAGGCCATCTTAATCGCTACCTCTACAGAGACGGAACCACTATCACAAAGAAATACTTTATCAAAACCAGCGGGAGTCATGGCTACCAATTGTTGACTCAATTCAATCGCAGGCTGATGCGTCAATCCACCGAACATCACGTGGGAAAAGCTTTTTAATTGTTTTTCGACGGCTGCATTAAGTTGGGGATGATTATAGCCATGTATCGCACACCACCACGAGCTCATACCATCCACTAATCTTTGGCCATCTGCTAATTCAAGGTACACGCCTTTGGCCGACTTCACGGGATAGACCGGTAAGGGATCGATCATAGAGGTATATGGATGCCAAATATGCTGTCGATCAAAAGCGAGAAGGGATTCCAGTTGCTGCATGCGCTAAAACTATTGTTGAAGTTGCAAACATAGGGAATTCACTTATCCGCAATACTATCGATTGGGTAGAGTTTTTGTATACCCATTAGAAGTGAGTATAAACAGAAGCGTCGTGGCCCGGGAAAGTCCCAAACCACGACGCATCAATGATAGAAATTTACTCCAGTTCTTACTTCAATTCTAGTTGTTCAATTTTACCATAGTCAGTACCTCTTATCTTCTCAAAGGCAGCTACCATTTCTGCCAACTTCTCTGGATTTGAAGTAGCCAAATTGTTTTGCTGTCCCAAATCCTCCGTCAAATGATAGAGCTGAAAATCAGCCGCATTTCCTAATTCAATATTGACCCTCATATTTTTAGCAGGTCCTTTGTAAGGAGGAATCATTATCCAATCGCCCTGTCGAAAGGCAGTCCTAGAGGTGGCTTCCAATATCAGCTCATCACGTCCATCATTGCTTTTACCCATGAATACATCTAATAAGTCCTGGCTATCAGAGGTCCGCTCCTCGCTACTGACCAAAGTGGAAATAGAAGATAATAAGTCCATTTGAGATACGACAGCATCCGAAACGCTAGGCGTTATATGTCCTTTCCAATAAGTAATAAAAGGAACCCGAGTGCCCGCTTCAAACAAACTATATTTCCCTCCTCGTAAGACCCCTGAAGGTGTATGCTTACCTAGTTTCTCGACAGCATCGTCATAGTATCCATCATTCAGTACCGGGCCATTATCACTAGACAATACAATCAGGGTATTCTCCATTAAGCCCTGTTCTTCAAGCGTCTTCAACAACTCTCCAATGCACCAGTCTGCTTCTACGATCACATCTCCTCTTGGTCCCATTCCCGACGACCCTACAAAGCGTTCATGGGGCGTGCGAGGCACATGAGGCTGCTGCAAAGCATAGTATAAAAAGAATGATTCGTCTTTGTGTTTGCGGATATAATGCTGTGCCCGAACCAAAAAGGTATCAGCCATATTTTCGTCAATCCACTTGGCCTTTTCCCCTCCTTTCATATACCCAATTCGGGGTATTTCATTAACAATGCTGCTGTTGTGACCATGATGCCACTTCATCTTTAGCAATTCTGGATTATCCTTTCCGGTAGGTTCACCTTCGAAGTTCTTTTTGTAATCGACAGAAATAGGATCATCCTTTTCTAAGCGAGATACATGCCCATTCTCTATGTACACCGTGGGAACACGATCCTGCGTCGCTGCCATAATATAGGCGTAGTCAAATCCAACTTCATTAGGACCTGGTGAAATCCGAGTATTCCAATCGACCGAACCATCCCCCAATCCCAGGTGCCATTTCCCTACGATACCTGTATGATATCCTTTTTTGCTCAATACCTTAGGAACAGTAAGCTGGGCCGTATCAATGAGTAAAGGCGCGGTCCCGGAAAGAATCTTGGCCCGCTTATTACGCCAAGGATATTCCCCAGTCAAAAGCGCATAACGACTAGGAGAGCAGGTAGCTGAAGAAGCGTAGCCATTGGTAAATCGAACACCACCATTGGCTAGTCGATCGATATTTGGCGTTTTGAGTTCTGTAGAGCCATAAGCTCCCACGTCACCATAGCCTAAATCATCTGCATAAATGAAAATAATGTTAGGAGTAGATGCCTCCTTGGATTCTTCCGTTTTTGCATCGGTGGAAGAACTAGGCTGACAGGCTGTAAAAAGTAGGCCTAGGAAAAGTAGACTATTAATAAACTTGAAATAAGAAGGTTTTTTCATCTTGTATTGTTTTGTCGGTGGTTTTTACACAGGTGTCGGATGATCGAGCGAATATAGTAAAACAGAATTTCTGCATAGTGATACAGAAGATCCTAAAACTGGCAAAAACCTCACAACATTAGGAGTAAAAACTGGTCAATATGGGGGTACTATTAGTGCAAGTACCGATTTTGATAGCTTATAAGCGGCCATCCCATCAATGATAACTAGCAAAAACAGGGCTCAGGACAATCTTATTTTATTAGTTTTAAAAACCTATTTTTGGGCATTCATCCACCAAGCCGATCAAACAAACATGACGACCAGACAATCCTATCAATTAAAAGCCGGCAATCTGGCTAATATGAAATTGGTGACTGCTCAGTTGGAAGACCCTGCCGCTGACGAAGTACAAATTGAAGTAAAAGCCATTGGTCTTAATTTCGCTGATGTTTTCGCCATTTGGGGTTTATATGCTGCTACCCCTAAAGGTGAATTTATACCTGGTTTAGAATATGCGGGGGTAGTCAGCAAAACAGGATCAGCTGTCACAACGGTCAAAGAAGGCGATCGGATCATGGGTGTGACCCGCTTTGGGGCCTATACGACCCATCTCAATATTGATCATCGCTATGTCTGTCTCTTATACACATCTCCGAGCCCACGAGACCGAGGCTGATCTC
>CAJXUM010000899.1 GCA_913060855.1 uncultured Lewinella sp.
CGAGATCAGCCTCGGTCTCGTGGGCTCGGAGATGTGTATAAGAGACAGGTCTCTTATCGCAATAATACAAAACTTCCCTCAATTTGATTTGTTAGGCATTGCGAAATTCCATCGGAAAAAGTTTCTCTGACCATTGTTCTGTTCAGAGAAGGTGAAAAAACACTTATTTGAAGTATGAGTTACAAGAGTCTACGTGCCTGCGTAAATGATTTGGAAAAACATGGTCGTCTAGTGAGGATTAAAACTGAACTAGATCCCAATTTGGAAATAGCTGAGGTTCATCGGCGAGTTTATGATGCGGGTGGGCCAGCCCTTTTATTTGAAAATGTCAAAGGGAGTCCCTTTCCTGCAGCTTCTAATCTATACGGCACCGCAGAGCGAACGGATTTTATTTTTCGGAAGACAATAGATAAGGTGCAAAAAGTCATTGAGCTCAAGGCTGATCCGATGAACTTTCTAAAGCAACCGATGCGCTACTTAGGGGCACCACTTACGGCGCTGTCTGCCTTACCAATGCGCAGTCGATTTAGCACGCCTGTGGCTTATGGAGAAACGACCATAGATCAGCTACCACAAATCAAGTCGTGGCCAGATGATGGAGGCGCATTTGTCACTTTACCACAAGTTTTCACCCTCCCCCCCTACTCCAAACAAATCATGCAATCCAACTTAGGAATGTATCGAATTCAACTCTCCGGTAATGACTATATTCCCAATGAAGAAGTAGGGATGCATTATCAGATTCATCGGGGTATTGGGGTGCATCATACCGCTTATAACGAAACGACGGAACCCTTTAGAGCTTCAGTTTTTGTAGGTGGACCACCTTCTCACGCTTTTGCCGCTATTATGCCTTTGCCAGAGGGCTTATCGGAATTGACCTTTGCGGGAATGCTGGGCGGAAGACGTTTCCGTTACGCCACTAAAAATAACTTCTACTTGTCATCTGATGCCGATTTTGTGATTACCGGTATTATTAAAAAGAAAGAGAAAAAGCGCGAAGGCCCATTTGGTGATCACTTGGGCTATTATAGTTTAGCGCACGATTTTCCGGTAATGGAGGTAGAGAAGGTGTACTATCGCAAGGATGCCATTTGGCACTTTACAGTGGTTGGGCGCCCTCCACAAGAAGATTCCAGCTTTGGCTATTTGATTCACAAGATGGTCAAGCTGTTGACGCCCCAGGAATTTCCGGGGATCAAGGAAATCAATGCCGTTGATGCGGCGGGAGTGCATCCGCTATTGCTAGCCATTGGAAGCGAGCGGTATATGCCTTTTCGAGAACCTAAACCGGAAGAGATACTCACACAGGCTAATCGAATATTAGGTACCGGGCAGACTTCGCTGGCTAAGTTCTTAATTATTGCTGCCTCCAATGATCACCCCGATCTAAACACCCATGATATCTCAGCCTTCTTCACCCATGTCTTAGAACGGGTAGATTGGCGACGAGATTTGCATTTTTATACCCAGACCACCATCGACACTTTAGATTATTCTGGTTCGGGTTGGAATGCCGGGTCGAAATTGGTTATTGCTTGTCATGGCCCGAAGTTGCGAGCGTTGGGTGCCGAACTTCCGACAGATTTACAATTACCTGCTGGATTTTCGACGCCGAAATTTGTACAAGCGGGTATTTTGGCCATTCAGGGTCCTACATTCGACCCTGCGGCTCCGGGAGAAGACATCAAGGCATTAGCGAATCAATTGGCTACCTATAATTGGGATAATATTCCATTGATTGTGGTAGGCGATGACAGCCCATTTCTAACAGAAACACTCAATAATTTCCTATGGGCAGGCTTCACTCGTGCCAACCCATCGCATGATATTTACGGCGTAAACAGCTCCATCCAACATAAACATTGGGGTTGTACGGGTCCGTTGATCATTGATGCCCGGATAAAACCGCATCATGCCCCCCCGCTCATTGGCGATCCGACTGTGATGAAAAAAGTAGATCAGTTATTTGCCAAGGGAGGAGATTTACATGGCATACTATAGCCTTATAGCGTATGTTTGGGCAGAGCTTGATTGCCTCCAAGCGGCCAATGATGCTTGCCCAAACCCACGCTTAGATTTATATATCAATATTTTATATGAATTTATCCCTCAATAACTTGGATTATATATGTGTAAAATATAATTTACTGCGCTTTAAAAAATAGCTAAAATTTAGACTTCTAAAGTCTCGATGATGCTTAGCTTATTCTGCTGGAAAAACTAGCCGTTTATTAGCGCAATTGTAATCGTACGATGTTTGCCGAAAAACATTATCCTGACATGATGGTTCCAGAAGAACTCGATGCCTACTTGGCTCGGGGATGGTACCGTATGGGGCAAACAATATTTACGACTCATTTCCTTTGTTTCAATCATCAATTTTTTTCTGCCGTTTGGGTCCGACTTTCGTTGGATGGTTACCAGTTTCGCAAGAGCCTACGAAAGTTGATTCGAAACAACCAGATCGAGTTTCAAACTGAAATCCGGCGTGCTTTTATTGATTCGGAAAAAGAGGAACTCTATCAGAAATATAAAGCTTCTTTTAAAGGAGTCTTGGCACCGAGTTTGAAAGATTCGCTATTAGATGGAGAGGATTTCAACATCTATGATACGATGGAGGTCTCGGTCTATAAAGACAAGCAGCTGATTGCTACCAGTTTTTTTGATCAAGGAAAAGATAGTGTGGCAAGTATCATGGGAATTTATGATCCCGATTATCAGAAAAACAGTTTGGGTTTCTATACGATGTTGATGGAGATATCATTCTGTTTAAAACACGAACTCCCCTACTATTATCCCGGGTATATCGTACCTGGTTATCCTCGTTTCGATTACAAATTAAGAATAGGAGATGTAGAATATTACGATCTTCAAACCTATAAATGGCAAGCTTTCTCAAAGCTCAATCCGCAGGACATTCCCCTGACTAAAATGCGGAATAAATTGGGGTTACTAGGACGTGCTTTAGAAAAGGAAAAGGCAGCTGTCCAGGTGCAATACTATCCACTTTTTGAAGCCAATTTATTTGGCTTTTGGCGCGCGCAGTATTTTGACTACCCCATTATGCTCAATTGTTTGCCCAAGCAATCCAACTACTTCTTACTTTGCGTATTTGACGTGCATGAAAATGCCTATATCTTGTATCAATGTTCTCCTTTTGAAGACCTTCATTTTTATTTCAATGAATCTTACCTAAAGAGTTTTGACCCGAAAAATTACTTCACGAGTTTAGTGATCATCGATCAAGTTTTAGAAAAAGACCCAACCGTAGAAGGAATAGCCCAGAAAATTATGGCTCACCTGGACTAGGAATACAGGGTCTCTTCTAAGCTCACGCACTGCATCTGCAAACCTTCTAGCTGTATTTTTGTTTTCAAGGAAGTTCACCTATGGTTAAATTGTACAGGTAGCTCAACCTTTAGTTCTCTCAAAAATAACAGCAATGAAAACCCGAATTGCGCTTGCGCTATTTTCACTCCTTTTCATCCTCGCTTGTCATACCTACAAAGATCTACCGAATCCCGATGGAAAGTTGGCCTATCGAGTAATGGCCATTCCGCCGAGTCCTCAACAGGAAGATGGCGACCCAGTGGCTGGTTTCGATTTCTTAGTAAATGGAGATTATATTGGTTCGGGCATTCCTTTTGGCTTATTCAAGCGCCAGCTACTCAAACAACCTGACACGGTTTTGGGTCTGTCTCTTATACACATCTGACGCTGCCG
>CAJXUM010000900.1 GCA_913060855.1 uncultured Lewinella sp.
GAGGCAAAAAACGTAGATATAGCCATAGTTACATCGTACCGAAAGCTTTCGGTATTTTAACGAAGTATGGTGGAAAAAGAGTCCGAAATAGATCTGATTTGATTATGTCCATGTACTTAATCTTTTTATTCGGCCTACAATGGAACTAGATTGGCTCAAATTCCGTGGTGTTTTCTCCCATAAAGTATGACTAAAGCTCTGCACCCCAATACAACTGACTTCGAATATACAGCCAATTGCTTGTGAGGATAGGTGTTCCTCTGGCTTTTTTATTTTCCCTATTGCGTAATAACCTGTGGACAAGCGCCTGTCTATTACCTACTCCCCACCTTCAATATAAAACCCCACCTCCCTCATCTGCCTAGCAAAGGGTTTCCAGTCCCCTTCCAGCCACAGTTCGACACTTTCTGCAAAAGTTTTGATGAGTGCCGTGGCTTCTGACAACCATTCCTTCTCCTGCTCAGAGATGGGCCTAGTTCTTGATCTAGCAATCTGCTGAATATCTTTGACTTTTGAGTAAGGAGTGATCTTGGACGTTTGCCAGGCCCCTAATTGTCTTTTCGGCCTCGGGGTCTGTCCACTTGCCCTTAGATTCACTAACTTTTCTTCCAATTGTTCTATTTGCTCGAGTAGTGAATCCTTCGAAGGATAATTCCATTCCTTGAGTTGTTGTTCCAATTGGGATAAAGTAGTTTTTCTCTGATCTAGTGCACCCAGCGAGTGAGCGAGTAGTTGTACTTGTTGATCCACTTGTTTTTGATAAGCATATAGTTGCTCATCAATCTCCGGATCGAGTTCAAACCGAGGATCGGAAATCACCTGCACCACATTGGAGTCTTTCCTTCCATCGTATTCCAAAACGATGGTATACTGGCCGGGCAAGACGGGAATTCCCCTGGATTCCTCGCTGATCCAGGCGCCGGGTAGGGTAGCCGCCTTTTCATCGAGCTTCCAGGTCAAATAATTTAAGCCATTGGCATTGGGTTTGCTGGCTATGGTATTGATCCATCTATTCTTTTCATCGTACACGTTTGCTGTAACTTGAAGGCTTGTATCTACCGGAGTAGGGATGAAAAAAGGGATTAGCATTTTTTGAAAAACCCTATTCTCTCCCTCAAAAGTGGTGTGGAAACCGGACCAAATATTTCCAGGAGGATTGATAAACAGCCCTTTTACTTGTACGGCTTCATTCGTGGGTAGGGCGCTGAGTCCTCGCTTGAGTTTTCCGCCCGCCGCTACCCGCAAGGCCCAAAGATCATCAATGATCCAAATGGCGCGCCCAAAGGTGCCGACGACTAGAGCGGATTCACTTTCCTGGATTTTCAAATCCATGGTAGAGACGGCGGGGAAGCCATTTCTGAAGGGGACCCAGTTGTCGCCCTCGTCAATGCTAATCCACAATCCATGCTCCGTCCCGAAGAATACCAGATTCGGCTCTTGGGTATCCTGGACTACCGACAGGGCATAGCCTTTGACTTTCTTTTCATCGACTAAGTTTGTCCAGGTTTTGCCATAGTCATGGGTTTTGAAGAGATAGGGCTGGTAATCCCCCTTGCGATAATTATTGACGATCACCCAAGCGGCGCCAGCTGCATAGCGAGAAGCTTGAATTTGAGCGATCCAGGCTTCCTGAGGCATTCCTTTGATGTTTTTAGTCAAGTCATTCCAAGTTTTGCCTCCATCTTGGGTGAGGTGAACTTGGCCATCATCGGTTCCGGCCCAGATGGTGTTGTTTTCGATTGGACTTGGGGCAATAGATAGAATGCTATTGTAGTTTTCGGCGCCGGAGAGGTCTAGGGTAAGGCCTCCGTAGTCCCGTTGCTGGTGAGCGGGGTTATTGGTGGAGAGGTCGGGAGATATCGTTGTCCAGGTAGCTCCTTGGTCTGTCGATTTATGGACAAATTGCGAGCCGTAGTACACCGCATTTTTATCAAATGGGTCCTTGGCGAAGGCGGCGTTCCAATTGAAACGCAAGCTTGTTCCGGGAGGAGATACACGTGGTTTGATACTGCTATAATAGCCTGTTAGTTTGTCGTAACGGTAAAGGTCACCGTTTTGGGAGGTGCCATAGCCAAAGCGGGGATTGTCCAGGTCGGGTTCAATGTAAAACCCATCTCCTCCGACCAAATATTGCCAATACAAGGTCCGGATGCCCCCTCGCTTCCAGGTGTAGGCAGGCCCCGACCAATTCCCATTATCCTGCATGCCACCGTACACATTATAGGGCCGGTCATTGTCGGCATTAATATGATAGAATTGCGCCACCGGGATCGTTTCTGGGAAGTACCAACTTTTGCCATGGTCATAAGTAATTCCTATCCCACCATCACCACCAATGATAAAATGTTGGGGATCATGTGGGTTGACCCAAAAGGCGTGAAAATCGGCGTGAATCCCTTTGGTTTCATCGGCCGGGATCATCGGGACGGGGTCGAAGGATTTTCCGCCATCATAACTGACGGATAAGGGTTGATAGATATTATAAATCCGGTTCGGGTCTTTCGAATCCACGGCTAGATCCTGGAAATAAAACGGCCGATTATTGGTGAATCTCGGATTGGCATTGATTTTATACCACTTCAATCCACCGTCGTCACTTCTGTATAAGGCATTGGTTTTCGCTTCTACTTTAGCGTAAATACGATTAGGATCAGAAGGTGCAATCGCCAAGCCTATTCTGCCTAATTCCCCGGAGGGAATGCCATCTTGATCGCTTAGTTTTTTCCAGGATTTTCCACCATCATAAGTCATGAATAGCCCTGAGCCAGGGCCCCCAGAGGTAAAGGAATAAGGTGTTCTCCGATGTTCATAAACAGCAGCGAGTATTTTATTGGGGTTGCTAGGGTCCATCACCAAGTCGGCGATGCCTGATTGCTCATTGGTATACAATATCTTCTCCCAATGGAGACCTCCATCTGTAGTTTTGTATAATCCGCGATCTGCATTGGGTGTCCAAGGATCGCCCATAGCGCCTACATAAACGACTTCAGGATTCATCGGATCAATAAGAATACGATGGATCGTTTTGGTTGCCGCTAATCCCATATGTTTCCACGTACGTCCGCCATCCAGGCTTTTGAATATTCCCATACCCAAATTCATGGAATTCCTAGGGTTACCTTCTCCCGTTCCGACCCATACTACACTGGGATTATTCTGCTGAATGGCAAGCGCCCCAATATTTTGAGTAGGCTGATCATCGAATACGGGCTGCCAGGCACTCCCGCCATTTTCAGATTTCCAAACACCGCCCGAAGCAGCGCCCACATACATGAGCTTTGGATGGCTTGCCACCACATCAATGGCTGTAATGCGCCCGCTCATATTCGCGGGACCTACATTGCGGATATTTAGGTTTTTGAAATGGGATAAGTCTAGCTGTTGTGCTTCTATGAGAGAAGTACATAAGAGGAAAAGTAGTAGTAATCGTTGGTACATTTATGGTGTCTTAAAAGTGGCTAATGGAAAAGATAAGGGCAAAAGATAGGGCCTCTAAATCAATTTAGGAAGGAAATACACGATCTTCTAAGTGTCTCGTAGTCACAGCTGGCAAGACTTCAGAAGTTTCCAATAGTTACGCCTGAGAAAACTTCTGAAGTCTAAGTAAAAGCAGCATACGCTGAATACCCCCCAAATGGATACTATTTCAAGAACTAAAACTCTAATCAGGAATAGTATGTCATCTGATGTAGCCTACAAGCAGGAGCTCGTCTCGGGCATCCAAA
>CAJXUM010000901.1 GCA_913060855.1 uncultured Lewinella sp.
AGATCAGCCTCGGTCTCGTGGGCTCGGAGATGTGTATAAGAGACAGGCTCATGATCGCACCTAGTATAGAGTTTCTCATACTTCTTCTTTTTGTTGTTCTGTAAAAGACTTTATTATTCCTGTGAATAATCGATCAGGAATACCTATTAATATCTCAACAAGATAGCTATTTACCGTAACTGATCCTTGGGGAATAATTGGGAAAAGCACAGTTGTAAGTAAGCGCTTGAGAATGATTTCTCCTATAAAAGGAGCCTTTTTTCTTAGTGGAACAGCCTTTTTGAAAAAAAATGCATCTATTTAACTAATTACAAACTACCAAATCCATAATTTTAAGAAGTATGAAAAACTTTATACTACTCCTTCTACTGGGCTTACTATGGGCTCAGACAGGCTATACCCAAGATCAAGAAAAGTATGCTGAATTGATCAAAATTGCCGAAAAACAGTACGATGAGAAAGCATTTCAAAGTTCTGCGGAGACCTACAGCGCTGCTTTTGTAGCCTTGGGCAACAAAGGCTACATCACGGATCGATATAATGCCGCTTGCTCCTGGGCTTTGGTCAATCAAGCCGATTCCGCATTCGTACAACTATTAAAGATTGCCAAAGGTGGATATTACACTAACTACAATCACTTGACTGTAGATAGTGACTTAAGCTCTCTCTACAATGATCCACGCTGGGAAGAAGTGAAAAAATTTGTGCTGGCTAATAAGGAAAAAGAAGAAGCTAACTATGATAAGCCCTTAGTCGCCAAATTAGATAGTATTTACCAGGATGACCAATCTTATCGAAGACAGATTTCAGCCATTGAGAAAGAATTCGGCTGGGAGTCGCCAGAGATGAAGGCGCACTGGAAAATTATTCAGGAAAAAGACTCTATCAATTTGATCAAGATCACGGAAATTCTAGACGAGAGAGGCTGGTTAGGCGCTGATATCATTGGAGGCCGGGGAAATTCGACTTTATTTTTAGTTATTCAACATGCCGATTTGCCCTTCCAAGAAAAGTACTTGCCGATGATGAGAGAAGCAGTAAAACAGGGAAACGCCAATGCGAGAAGTTTGGCTTTGCTTGAAGATAGGGTTGCCTTGCGCCAAGGAAAAAGACAATTGTACGGTTCTCAAATCGGGAGGGATGAAGCAACAGGTGAACATTACGTGTTGCCACTAGATGATCCTATGAATGTAGATAAAAGGCGCGCAGAAATGGGTTTGGGCACACTACAAGACTATGTATCTCGATGGAATATCACTTGGGATGCAGCGGCCTATTTAGAAGCACTTCCTGAAATTGAAGAGAAGCAGAAAAAGAAATAATCCTCCATTTGTACACGCTACTGCGGAAGGTAAGATTGCTACCTTCCGCAGTAGGTTATAAGTAGCTGAACCTATATAATCGACTCTTTATGGCGGGCTCTTTTTGCGTTATACTGCGTTAGATTTTCTTCAAGTAGCTTTGGCTATTATCATCAAATCTGCCTGGTCTAACACAAAAACACCCTCCTCCAAAAGGGACGATTATATACATCCAGCTACTTAATTCTTTAACTATGCGTATTTCACACATTGGTTTACTGTTTATTAGTCTAACTCTATGGGCATGTTCAGACAAGCAGGATCAGGCAAAAAACCTGTCTTCTGAAAAAAGGGGATGGCAACTCGTTTTTAGAAATGACGCCGAAGGGAAAACCCTAGTTGGTGACAAAACGGCCCTGCTTGATGCGGTACGCAATGGCTATCCGATCAGAATCGGTTGGGGCATGAGAAGAGCCAGCGATACTACTCGGTCGGTCGAACACGTAGTAGATGCAGCCTTTCTAACTATCTCCAATAGTCGAGAAGTCTTTGCGCAAACCGTACAGATCATTGGACAGGCGCCAGACCTGAACAGCGATACGCTAAAAATGAGATTTCGGGAACAAAATAAATGGGTAAAAATGGCCGGTACCAATGGCTATTCTACCAGCCTTATGATCAATTATTTGCAAGACACATTGGTCAATCACGGTGTTGATCGTAAGCTAGGGATTAGCTGGTATGTGAATTACGGTGTACTCCCCCCACCCGAGGCATCCCCTGCTGCGCTCTGGGACTAAGCTTTTTGATTAGTACTTCAACAATCGATCAATCAAGGGTTTAATCTGTTCATGTCGTTCAGCAGAGCCCCCAGTTAAGGTACTTCGAACATTCCCCACCTTATCGATAATCACATGCGTAGGGAAAGCCTGCACGCTATACAAGGAACTTGCCTCATGCGCGCCTGGAATAATTTCATAGTTAAATGGAGATTCCGACAAGAAAGCCTCCAGTGATTTTGCATCATCAAGCGCAAAAGCGATAAACACCACTTCCTTTTCAGCATAATCCTTGATCAGCTCGTTAAGTCCGGGAATCTCTATTCGGCAAGGCGCGCACCCGATAAACCAAAAATTCAGGACGACCACCTTCCCCTTTAGCGATTCCAAGTCATAGGCTTCCCCATTCAAGGCCTTGACACTGAAAGAAGGTGCTTCATTGACTTTTTCTTCATAAAATAGTCGTTTGAGTAAGGTATGAGCGTAGGTGTCAAAGTCGGCGTCACCTTTCAAGTCGGTATATATACGTTGGGCTTCCGTTCTTCCTTCCTCACTTCCTGCATCAGCTGCCAATAAGAAAGTGGTCATGGCTTCTTCAGTTTGGTCTAGGGCTTCCAACAGACTTCCTTTTTGCAGGTAAAAGGCAACATCCTGCTTACTAGTATTGTCTTCAATTAATTTGAGCACGCGCATCGCCTCCTCATTAGCATCAACAGCTGCATAAGCTTTGGCAACTCGCGATAATTCATAAGGCAGATTAATCTCCCACGAATAATAGTTCTTCATGCCAAGAATGGGATCGGTTAGCTTCGTATAGGCCTGCTTGAGGTAGGTCTTTTTTCTCGCTCTATCAGTAGTCACCAACGCCAGGTGATAATACATCAAAGCATTACCTGGATCCGCTTTTACCCAGTGAGTGGCCACCTTACGCAATCCGATAGTATCCAATATGACATCCTTCTTTACCAAGAGATAGCTATTGTTTTTAGCTAAAAGACTGGTAGGATGTGCTACCATAAATTGGCGGACTAAGTCTGAGATTAATGTATCCTGCACCGATTGGGAAAAAGATTGGTATTGGTACCAGGAAAAGGCCTCTTGTATCAAAGGAGATTGAGGAAACGCTTTCATCAGCGCCGCTAGTTTCGCCTTGGCTTCATCAAACTGCCCCAGTAAGGCATGGCCTGCAGACAGGGCAAAATAATAGCTTTCATTTTTATTTTCTGATGCTTTAATCGCATTCATTTCTTCTCCAACAATAATCTTGGCAGAATCTTTTTTGGTGAATCCCAATAGCTGCCAGCGAGTTCGATAAACGGAAAAATTATCCGGGAAGTTTGCCAATTCTTTCTGGTAGGCATCTTCTGATTGCATCAAATCGAACTGGTAAGCATTGCGATAGAAAGTGCCAGCGGAGGAAATGGGCTTAAGCACCAAAGGCCTAGATCGGTCAAATCCCTTTGGGCTTCTAAATTGAAAACTATAGGCTCCCGTATTTTGCCCGATAGTGATAGACACCTTGAACGCATGGCCTTTTTTCTCCATTTTCAGTAAGTCAGATTCTTTTGAATAATCCTCATGAAAAGCGGTGTATTGTACCTGTCTCTTATACACATCTGACGCTGCCGACGAAGAGGATAG
>CAJXUM010000902.1 GCA_913060855.1 uncultured Lewinella sp.
AGATCAGCCTCGGTCTCGTGGGCTCGGAGATGTGTATAAGAGACAGGGATATGAAGATGGTTTGCCTAAAACACAATTCAATAGGGCCACCTATGGGGCCGTTTCAGGTGAAATTTTGTTGGCTGCTAACGATGGTATTGTTTCTTTCAAGCCTGAAAATGTCGGTATTGATACTGTTCCAGCCAAAGTGATCATCCGTTCCCTTGAGCGTTTTCGAAAAAATAGCCCAGATGGTAGGCCGGTAAAAGTAGCAGGAATTTCCAGACGAGAATCCATGGAGTTTGATCATAAAGATGACTTGATTGCCTTTGAATTTGCCGTATTGCACTACCGCAAAACAGCACAATGTGAATTGGCTTATCGCTTAGAAGGACTTCATGATGAGTGGATACCGCTCGGCAACAGACGGCAAGTCACCTTTTCCAACTTGGCGTCAGGCCGATATACCCTTTTGGTCAAGGCTGCGAATGCAGATGGTGTATGGAACGAAAACCCTTTGAAGTTGCCCATTTGGGTTCAGCCTCCATGGTGGAAATCAAGCTGGGCTTATGGGGTTTATATCTTGACCAGTCTACTGGTACTTTATTACCTGAGGAAATATGAAATGAATCGACTTTCTCTGCGAAACGAATTGCGCAATAAAGAAATGGAAGCTGCCAGAATGAAGGAATTGGACGAAGCTAAATCTCGTTTTTTTGCCAATATTTCTCATGAATTCCGAACCCCATTGACCGTGATTATTGGTCATAGTGATCGGATCCAAGAACCTGCCGGAATCAAAGAGATTATTCAACGTAATAGCCAAAAACTACTGCGGTTAATCAATCAAATATTGGATTTGGCCAAACTGGATAGCGGCAAACTCCAATTATCGCCTACTCATGGTGATGTCGTTCGTTATCTGAGGTATATTACAGAATCGTTAACTTCCTTAGCCAATTCAAAAGGCTTGGAACTTATTTTTTATCAAGAGGTGGAAGAACTATTCATGGATTTTGATGAAGATAAAATTCAAGGAATTCTGAGTAATTTGCTTTCAAACGCTATAAAATTTACGCCGGCAAAAGGGAAGATATTTGTTCACGTAAATCGAATTAATCAGGAATCAGGCGGCCTTTTTCTCATCAAAGTTAAGGACACTGGAATTGGAATAGACGCTGAGCGCTTACCTGATATTTTTGATCGATTTTATCAGGCAGATAATTCGATGGTTCGAAAAAATGAGGGTACCGGTATTGGCTTAGCTTATGTTAGCGAGTTGATTAACCTAATGGGGGGAACAATAACGGTAAAAAGTAAACCAAATCAAGGCACGGAATTCCAAGTTCAATTACCTATTCACCAAGGTTCAAAGCTTGTTGTGCCCAAAGAAACAGGTAGTTATTTTCCTGAACAAATAAGCTTCATCGAAGATCAAATACCGGCTACTAGCTACGTATCCGGGCAGAAAGAATCCGAATTACCGATAGCACTGCTCGTCGAAGACAATCAGGATGTTACGGCTTATCTGGAGAATTGCCTGGAAGGTAGCTATATAATCCATTCTGCTTCAAATGGACGACAAGGACTGGAAAAAGCAATCGAGATTATTCCGGATGTAATCGTCAGTGATGTCATGATGCCGGAAATGAGTGGTTTTGAAATGTGTACTACCTTAAAGAAGGATGAGCGAACCAGCCATATCCCAGTTGTCTTATTAACAGCTAAAGTTGATACAAATTCCAAAATTGTAGGCTTCGAAAAGGGAGCTGATGCTTATTTGGCCAAACCTTTTCATAAAAAAGAACTGCTGGTGAGGTTAAAACAATTATTGGAGGTTAGAAAAAAACTTCAGGAACGATATGGATCACTCGAGTATCGTGCTAACCTCAAAGCGCCCAGCGAAGATGTTTTTCTACAAAAGATTCAAAAAATAATAGAGGCCCATCTTTCTGATGCTGATTTTACGGTGATGCATTTATGTCAGAAGATAAGGCTAAGTCAACCCCAACTCTACCGCAAAGTGAAAGCCCTCACAGGTAAATCAATTGCCAGCTATATCCGTAGCTTCAGGCTGCATAAAGCCAAAGAAATGCTACAAACAACCTCTCTTAATGTTTCTGAAGTGGCTTATGAAGTTGGATTTACTGAACCTTCCTATTTTTCGAGGTCTTTTTCAGAAGAATTCGGATTCCCTCCAAGTGAATTACATAATTTACTATAATTCAACCCATTAAAGCCCAATCCTTAGTTAAGCAATGAATGATAAGTTCAAGTTTTTTTTCCTGAGTGAATGTTATTTGCAATGGAATGAATGATTTATGCAGGCCTGTTGAATAGTTTGAGATCATATTTGCAATGACATGAAAGTCATCTGCTTTTAATGACCTTAAAACCTTTCAGCAATGAACAATGAACACAAGCAAACTTCTAATCAAGCTCTTCTATTCATTCCCGATATTACGGGCTTTACAAAATTTGTCAACTCTACAGAGATCAATCACGCCAAACATATTATAGAGGAGTTACTTGAAGCCCTGATTGATTCTAATGAAATTGGACTAGAGCTTTCTGAAATCGAGGGAGATGCTTTATTATTTTATCGCCATGGGAAAGCACCAACGGCGGCTGAACTACTAGCCCAAGTGCAACGGATGTATACCAACTTTCATGGCCATCTAAAAAAGTACGAATCCCATCGCATTTGCAGCTGTGGAGCCTGCACCACCGCTAATGAACTGAGTCTAAAATTTGTAGCTCATTACGGTGAAATAGCAAATAAACAAGTAAAAGACCGCAACAAGCTCTTTGGAAAAGATGTGATCGTGGCTCATCGCTTGCTCAAAAACGACATTAATTTTGGCGAATACAGCCTATTTTCTGACACCTTGGTAAGGGCTTGTTCAACTTGGCTACAACTTCCACAGGTCGCATGGTCAGAAGTAAATCATTTAAAGGAATCGTATGACTTTGGCGAAGCAAAATATTGCTTTATAGAATTGGAGCCCTTGCAAGAGCATGTTCCAGAGCCCCAATTGGAGGATTTTTCTATTCCAGGGCTAACCATGCCTGTAATGGAAGTGGAATATTTAATAGAAGCACCCATTGACTTGGTTTTTGATGTAGCTTCGGATCTTTCATTTCGACATAAGTGGTTAGTTGGTCTAATCGATAGCGACAAACTTAACCACAAGGTTCCTCAGGTAGGCAGTACCCATCGATGTGTAATCAAAGGAGACAAAAGTGACCCTTTCCATGTTAGCCATAGTTACGAATTCCAGCAAAACAAAATCACTTTCATGGAGAGTGATCATCGGGCCAATTCCTCTTCCTTAACGGAGTTAAAAGCGATCGGAAAGGGCATAACACGAGTGAGGTTAGTGGTATTTGTAAAACCCAATAGATTGGTAAAATGGATATTCGATCTCTTTATGAAAAAGAAGAATGTCGAGTCGATGCGGCAGTCCTATAGTAACCTCAATGACTATTGTAAAGAGCTTTTGGCCAAGGATAAACCTCATTCTAATCAAATAGTATTGCCATCTTTTGAAGAGATTGCGGCATAGGAATTTACATCATCTATATTCTCAGGTTTAATAAAGCCATTTCCCCTTATTCAACCAATTACACAACAACACAAATACATGGCTACTCCTAGCTGCTTGGCATAGCCAGCACATAAGCTAAGATATTCCTGTCTCTTATACACATCTGACGCTGCCGACGAAGAGGATAGTGTAGA
>CAJXUM010000903.1 GCA_913060855.1 uncultured Lewinella sp.
GAGATCAGCCTCGGTCTCGTGGGCTCGGAGATGTGTATAAGAGACAGATCATAAAGACTGGATTGAAGTTGGCTCAGATAAACGAGACGCTACCTTCACCAACCTACCTTACGGTGACTATACCCTATACGTGAAGGCTTCAAATGGGGATAACTTATGGACACCACGAGCTACGCAGCTCAAAATAGTTATTCAGCCTCCATTTTGGCTCACTTGGTACGCCTATGCTTTTTATGCACTCCTGCTAATTGTTGCCCTCTGGCTATTCCGGCGTTATACGGTTATCAGTATCCACGAAAAACATCGATTGATGTTGGATCAAATGGAGCGAGAAAAATTGGAAGAACTCAACCAGATAAAGCTTCGTTTTTTCACCAATATATCCCACGAACTGCGAACACCGCTGAGTCTAATTATCGCTCCTTTAGAGTACATCCTGGAAAAAGGGAAAGCCATCTCTTCGGAAAAGCTGCAGCAGCAGTACCATTACATGTACAAGAATTCCATGTATCTCATGCGGTTGGTAAATCAGCTACTCGATTTTCGGAAACTAGATCAAGGGAGCCTCAACCTGAGAGTAGGCAAAGCTGATATTATTAGTTTTATTAGGGAAACGACGGAGCCTTTTCAGTTTATTGCTAGTAAGAAGAATATCAACTTTAGCGTTGGTCATGCGGACCAGACGATCTATACTTTCTTCGACCCTGATGTATTGGAAAAAGTTCTATATAATTTGCTGTCCAATGCTTTCAAATTCACCCCGGAGGAAGGGAAAATAAGTGTAGAAGTAGCCGAAAAAGAATTACAAATCCCTGGGAAAAACAAACGAAAGACCACGGCACAATTTATAGAAATCAGGGTGAGTGATTCCGGCTCTGGCATTTCAAAAAAGAAACTAAAAAAGGTCTTTGAACGATTTTATAAGGAAGGTGAAAAGAAGGAAAACAAAGATGGTGCAGGTATTGGACTAGCTCATACCAAGAGTCTGATTGAACTGCACCATGGGACGATCGAAGTTAAGAGTGGTAAAGGAGAAGGTGCGCACTTTATTGTCAATTTACCGAAGGAAGATCGGAGTTATCTCAAATCTGAGATTGATCAAAAACAGATCGACGGGTTTAAAGCCACCTCCGATCCGCTGGAATACCTGGTAACTGATCCCATCTCCGAAGTAGACATTTCGGGTATCGGAATGGATTTTGAAGAAAGAGAGGAGAAATTGCCCCTACTATTGTTTGTAGATGACAATAGCGACATCCGGCGATTTATCAAAGAAGGATTTGAAAATGACTTCCGTATCATTGAAGCAGAAGACGGCGAAAAAGCCTATGAAATAGCCATTTCTTCCTTGCCAGATATTATCGTTAGTGATGTGATGATGCCCAATATGAGTGGTATAGAGTTATGTGAGATTCTGAAAACCAATTCTTTGACTAGTCATATTCCTATCGTCCTCCTCACCGCCAAATCTACCGCTGACGATCAACTGCTCGGGCTGCAAACGGGAGCAGATGCCTACATTTCCAAACCTTTTAAGATCGATATTCTCCGTACTCAGCTACTCAATATTTATCTACAGAGAGAACGATTAAAGCAGCGCTTTAGGCAGGAAGTTATCCTACAACCGGAAGAGATTACTGTGACTTCTGCTGATGAAGAGTTTCTCAAAAGAGCTATGACTATTGTGGAGGAACACATGTCCGATTCGGATTTCAATGTAGAGGCCCTTGTGAAAGATATGTTTATCAGCCGAAGCAAATTGTACTTGAAATTAAAAGCACTGACGGGCCAATCTTCCAGTGAATTTATCCGCACGATTCGACTCAAACGTGCCATTCAGCTATTGGAAGGTAGTGATTATACCATCAAGGAAATCATGTTTATGACGGGCTTTAATACAGCCTCATACTTTTCCAAGTGCTTTAAAAACCAGTTTGGTGTGGTGCCAAGCGAATACTTGAAGCAGAAAAAGAAAGTGGAGCGGGTCTTGTAAATGACTAGGGCTTAAACTTCAGAAGTTTCCTCCGTCAAACCAAAGGAAACTTCTGAAGTCTTGGTCTCAGCTTATCCACTACATCTTTTCCACCTTCCCTACATAAACCTTCCCATCGGCTAGCACCTGCAATAAATAAATACCAGGAGGAATTGCGCTAGTCATCACTTCCAAAGTATCACTGGTCATACGATCTGAACGGGTCATAATGTTTCTTCCGTTGATGTCTAAAAAGGAGACGGTCACGGGCCCCGTTACAGCAGTAGGTAATTTAAGCCGGATTTGCGTTTGGGCAGGATTGGGATAAATGGAAGTAATCTCCAAAATATTCCTTTTTGTAGTTGCTGTCACGACTGGCGTTTCATATTTATCGACTTCCAATATCAAGGAGCTAATACGACCACCAGCATCAGGGAAGCGAATAGATACCGTATTGTTCATTTGTAAGAGATTCATCGGAAAGGGGATATCAATCATACCAAAGAAATCATCTCGATCTGCTTGGTTATAACCTTTCCAATTGTTGGGTACGGCGATAGTTACGCCATTCACTTTTACTTCAGGTGCTTTAGACCGACTGTGCTTACGTCCAATCCCCATTTTCAAAGTGGCAAAACCAGTTCCAGCATCTACGCCCGTAAAATCGAAGGTGATATCCGTATTGGCACTAATAGCCTGCAAGTGTTTGGCGGTATAATAACGCTCGCTATGAATATTATTTTCAAAAGAGAGCGGTTCAGCAAAAGTATAAGCCAAGATGGTGGTTTCGCCGGGGATAAGCGTCAAATTCTCAGGTCGGGAGCCAAAGGTTAGATTGGAGAAAATGGGATCATCATTTTTGTAGATCTTCAAGGACTTAATGTTGACTTTACTCACATTGGGCAATGTTTTGAGCATATTCAAATCGATGGACTGTGAGTTGTCATCCAAGTTATTGAGCGCAATGTAGAGTTCTTTGCCGTCCACGAAGGCTTGTACTTGAATATCAGGGTTGTCTGACTTAATGAGTACTCGATCTCCCTTGACATCCTTCCATAAGTCATAAAAATGAATTCTTGCGGTATATTCCCAGCCCTGAATTTGGTCGACTGGAACGCCTACATTAATGGGTTTCCAAAGCACCGCACCGTAAGGCTGGAAATCGTTGGCCTCCGTGATATGCCATTCTGCTTTACCTGTAATGAAAGGAATGGAGATCAACATCCGATTTTGCCTTTCCAAAAGATTGAAAAGGACATGATTAATCGACTTTAGACTTTGAATACTTTTCACATCGCTATACCCCTCTGGATAGCCTTTTTCTATCCCCCCGTATTCGGAAATAGCATGGGGTTTAATCGAATCCCATTTAGCATAGCTATAAGTCTCAATCAAATCCAGGATCGCCTCAGAATTACTACCTGATCTCTTTGAATCTTGCCCGGTGACGTTGATACCATCATAGATATGAGTCGCCAAGCCATCCATGTGCGTGCCGGCTACATCCATAAACATCTTCATATTACTTTCCCAATGTGAAAAGTCATTAATTTCCACAGCAGGATAAGCGGAAGAGTAGCCTATAACTTTCATTTTGGCCAATTCAGGTGCCGCATGGATTTTTTCTCCCATTGCTCCGTAAAGTCGTGCCATTTCCCCTCTAACACGAGTTTCAGCACTGGGCGTCCAGTCGGGTTCCTGTCTCTTATACACATCTCCGAGCCCACGAGACCGAGGCTGATCTCGTA
>CAJXUM010000904.1 GCA_913060855.1 uncultured Lewinella sp.
GAGATCAGCCTCGGTCTCGTGGGCTCGGAGATGTGTATAAGAGACAGATTCAAAGCTTATGCAATTCATATAATGTTGACCTTATTGCTTCTGCGGATGTAGTGAAGCAACTGGATCTAAATTGTAATTATAATCTGAAGTTTCTAGGAGAAGCCGAATTAAGAGGCAAGGAAGAAAAAAAAGAGTTATACACCATACATTAGAACTATTTAGTAGTATAGCAAAAGAAGCTTAATTGTAATATCATACACTTAGCTAGATTATGCTTTCACACAAAGTATAGCCTAAATAATTGCTGCTTACATCTCATTCCCCCAATCCCTACTACAAAGGCAATGCATAGCCGAACAAAATAGACACACGCCTCATAGAAGTATCAAATCCGGTCACCTTATTGATATCATTCCCGGTCATGTAGCGGCCTTCCAAGAAGAGGTTATAGGCTTTGACACCCAATGAGCCGATCAAAAAAGGTTCGGTTTTCAGGAGGGATTGTCTTCGCGTTTGGGCGGTAGTGAGGTCTTTGACGAGAAAGTCTCTTTTGGTGTAATTGGAAGTTCCTAAACCCGCTTTTATATAGGGCTGTATTTTTCCTGTAAAGAATGTATATTTCAATAGGCCATTGAACCGAAAACCTTCCACATCTAGGGTATAGGAGAAGTCTTTACTGCCCAAGTCAAGGGGTTCTTCGGTGGTGGTTATGGTAGAGTTAGCACGCATATACAGGGCTTCTATTATCCAACTAAATTTTCCTTTACTACGTGGCATTCCCAACTCTAAGCCCAGGCCAAAAGTGGTGGACCAAGTAGTGGGTAGCTCTGTAGCCGCCTTGTTATTAGCGTCTTTGATTTCAAAACTAGATTGTACTCTTCCTAAAAAGCCATGTAAAAATTTATGAGCTCTGTCCTTAGGTTTGAGGTAGATCAATTGCCCCGCACACTCATTGTAACGCCTTACGACATCCATAATAGACCTTGAATAGGTCAATTTATCAATGCCACTATCCATATTACCGCAGTCAAGCATGCCGTACTTCAGCTGCCCTTTGTAATCCTCGAAAGCGATACTCCTGGGTAGGTTGTTTTCTTGTAAAATATTATTCATTAATAACTCCCCAGGACGCATGATCTTTACAATACGATAAATCAAAGGTTCATAGGGTCCATTGCCCTTTCGATAATAATAGTGCAATCTTTTTTTCTTATCAATCAGCTGAAATAGGTTCATCTTTCCCCGTACCAGCACGAGGAGGAATACCGTATCCTGTTGCATCTGGATACTATTATCGATATCTCTGTAAGTCTGAAACTGCGGCATTCCCTCCCAATCTAGCTCTTCGGTATTATACAGTATAACCGCGCTTTCATATAGCTCATTTTTCGCATCAATCTTAAAACTTTTTAATTCGGTGGCTTTATAAGTTTTCACTTCTCCCCCTTTTCTAAATTTGATTTCATGTGGATTGACATTCCATTCTCGGTAGTCAATATCTCCTTTAATGATCTCACCTGACTTGGTGATGACCTGGCCAGCGGTGTAATTTTTTTGAGCCCATACGAAGAGCGGAAAGAGCACAATCAAAAGCGTAATGATTCTTTTCATAACAGAAGGATTTATCTGGCGAAATATACGGAGTATGAAACAAGGCGAAATAGATTTTACCTAAATTTAAACAAATGAAAGTGTAAAATGGCTATTCTATCGCCTTCATGACTGTAATATGTAAAACATTCGGACGAATAGTAAACGCTAGTCGCAAAACCCAACACAAGGCTAAAAGCATTTGTATCTTAGCAGGGAAAGTGGTACTTTCAACTTATACTTGATGCGTAACAGCTTGGGATTTTCTCAAACTAATAGGTTCAGTATACACTTGTTCAATCGCCAAATTCAAAACACTATGTACTCACATAAAGGCCTGCTCCTAGCTAGGTCTTGACTGGGGAGTATACATCTGAAAACAAGATTAAGTACTCATTCATATGGATAAGCTTACTTTTCTTGTGGACAAAATCTCAATGTCTGCAAATGGTACTCCTGGCCAAGCTTGTGGGGACCAGACCGTCAAAATGACGCCTTATGATTTTCAAGGCAAACTGACTACTTTGATCGAAAATATCGCCCGAAGTATCAGTCATGTCGATACCAGTCATTACAATTATGAAGTCGATGAAGCTTCCTTTTCTATCAATGTCAATAAAGATGGGCATCTCTCCATCCTGTCCTTATTACAGGAAGGGCAAGGGAGTGCGGGCATTCAAATTAAGTTAAAAAGAAAGACTGAATAAACGCCCATCGACCAGATGCTTCAAACCCAAAATCTGGCGTAGTCAGTACATCCAAACGTTATACGAAGTAGCGAAGGTACTTGGCAGCACATTGATCAAAAGCTATACTTGCTGAACGGCTGCTAATTGAACTGGAATGAATCTAAAATCCTACGTCCATTTTATACACTTCCTTTAATCTTCAGGCCGTAATTTGCCTACCTCACGGCCATTCCTTACTTTGTCGAAATACAAAGCTGATATTTTTCCTTCACCGTCACTGAACCATTACCAGATGCCCAATAAGCTACACTTCGAAACCCTCGCTATCCAAAGCACACAGTTGCCCGATGCAGATACTAAGACCGTCAGCACCCCGATTTTCATGAGCACGACTTTCGAGCGGGAGGCCGATGGGTCTTATGCAAGTGGCTATATCTATTCTCGGATGGATAATCCCAATCGGCAATTGTTGGAAAAAAGCATTGCCCTACTTGAAGAAGGAGCCGTCGGATTGGCCTTCGCCTCTGGTATGGCGGCGACTACCGCTTTGTTTCAAACACTTCCAGCGGGAAGCCACCTTATTCTTCCACATGATGCCTATTATACCACTAATGATTTAGCTAAAACTATCTTTGGAGACAAAGGGATTAGCATCAGTGAAGTGGTCATGACGGACCTAGCACAAGTACAGCAAGCCATTCGTCCCGAAACGGCCTTGATTTGGGTGGAGACACCTTCGAATCCACAACTTTCCATCACAGATATTAGCGCAATAGCCGAGCTGGCGCATAGCGTTGGAGCAATTTGTGCGGTAGATAATACTTGGCCTTCTCCCGTCTTGCAACAGCCTTTGTTGTTAGGGGCCGATGTCGTCATGCATTCAACTACTAAATACTTTGGTGGGCATAGTGATGCGCTCGGAGGTTGCTTGGTGGTAAAGGAAGCTGGCGCATTGTCAGACCAGCTACGGAAAGTGCAAGCCTTGACGGGCGGCGTACCCTCTCCTTTTGATTGCTGGCTAGTTACTAGAGGGATCAAAACCTTGTCTCTCCGGGTAAAAGCACAAAGTGAAACGGCAGCAAAATTAGCTGAATATCTAGCACAACACCCCCAAATTGAACAAGTCAATTACCCCGGCCTACCTCAGCATCCGCAGCATGCTATCGCGAAGAAACAGATGCAAAATGGATTTGGCGGTATGCTTTCGGTTCAAGTAAAAGGCGATGCTGCAAATGCACTGGCTTTCACCGGAAAACTCCAATTATTTACCACAGCAACGAGCCTGGGTGGGGTCGAAAGTCTGGTAGAACATCGCAAATCAATCGAAGGCCCGACTAGTCCAACACCCGATAATTTACTACGTGTATCGGTGGGCTTGGAACATATTGATGATTTGATTGCGGATTGGGCACACGCCTGTCTCTTATACACATCTGACGCTGCCG
>CAJXUM010000905.1 GCA_913060855.1 uncultured Lewinella sp.
CGAGATCAGCCTCGGTCTCGTGGGCTCGGAGATGTGTATAAGAGACAGTTGCATTTCCATGGAATGATCATGCTTATCTAAATGATGAGACTCTCCTGGCAAATCTGGTTTTGTAATTCGTCTTTCATTTAATTTTAAATTAATACAAAGACTCCGAAAAAACCCTTTGACATCTCCGCCATGGTAACTATTCCCTTTTAGTAATCTTTCCAACTGGATAAAACCTTGTTGGTATATATCTTCTGCTTCGGAATTAGTATGTCCCAACGATTTCATTTTCCCAACAATCCGTCTTTTCAAATCTGTTTCATCCTTGGCAATAAAACTCATCACTTGTTGTCGTAAAGAAGTATTGATTCTTAATTGCTCACTCCATCCTTTTTTTATTTTAGCAATAAAAAACTCAACAATGGTCTTTTCTTTTTTCTCATTTTCATCATAAAAGATAGCTGTTCTAATATTTTCAATTAGAGGAGCTGATATCTTTTCGCCCTTCCTCTCGAAGGAATTAATACCTGAAGTTTTCTTATTTGAAAATGCTTCTACTGCTTCATTGATGTATGTCGCCAACCAATTGCGCCAACATCATGTACCAGGAAATGTGGTTACCTGGATTATCGATAGAAACTCCAACACAACTAATGTTTGTATCGCTAATTGTAAGTTCTGTAACTTTTATCGGCGACCTGGTCATGAGGAGGCTTATACCACAAGTATTGAAGAATACAAGCAAAAGATAGAAGAGACTTTCCAGTTTGGAGGCGAGCAATTGTTATTACAAGGAGGGCATCATCCCGACTTGGGGCTAGATTATTATGTCGATCTATTTAAGACCTTGAAAAGCTTATATCCGAATCTTAAGCTTCATGCGCTAGGGCCACCCGAAATTGCACACGTGGCTAAATTGGAAAAAGCTAGCCATATAGAAGTATTACAAGCATTGAAAGATGCTGGATTGGATTCCTTGCCAGGTGCGGGGGCGGAAATATTGAGTGATAGAGTTAGACGATTAATCTCTAAGGGGAAATGTGGCGGAAGAGAATGGTTGGATGTAATGCGAGCAGCACATCAAATTGGCCTTACTACTTCAGCTACTATGATGTTTGGCCATATCGAAACCAATTGGGAAAGAATGGACCATTTGGTACAGCTCCGACAGGTGCAATCTGAAAAGCCAGCGGATGCCAAAGGATTTCTTGCTTTTATTCCTTGGCCTTTTCAAGATGAAGACACGATCTTGAAAAAAATAAAGCGAGCCAGAAATAACTGTACTGGTGATGAGTATGTCCGAATGATTGCTATGAGTCGAATCATGTTACCCAATGTGACTAATATTCAAGCTTCTTGGTTGACAGTCGGTAAAAATGTCGCTAATGTTTGTCTACATGCGGGGGCCAATGATTTTGGATCGATTATGATTGAAGAAAATGTGGTTTCGGCAGCGGGTGCTCGTTTTCGTTTTACGGCGGATGGCATTCAGGCAGCGATCAGAGAAGCTGGCTATCTTCCTCAGCTACGTAACCAACAGTATGAATACCGTGAATTGCCCACCAATATGAAGCAACAAACATTAGATGAGGCAAGTTTGATCGTGGATTAGCCGTTTTGACTTATAACTCACTTGAAAAATTGTCTTCGAATGGTTAAATACACTTAAGTTTGGAGAGAGCCTTGTTTTTGTCGGTCAAATTTCCTTAGCTTTATAAGGTGTGAAAAGTATCTAAATACATTAGGACTGATCTTATTCTCTAATTGATTCTTATAAAGCGCCCATAATTTACCCGTCATGAAGAAGAATCCTCTATTCATTGTATTATTTCTCTTCATATTACCTTCTCTACAAGGACAAGAACAACAAGTAGAGGGTACATCTCCGAGTTATTATATTTTTAGCATTTATTTTGGTGGAGGCAGTTATTATATAGATAGCGAGCAATCACAGGATTTATTTGATTGGATTGATGGTATTGAGGATGCTGACAATATGGAGATATCTATTCATAGTCATACAGATAATATAGGGTCAAAATCCTATAATGCTCGGTTGTCCCAAATGAGAAGTGAAGGCGCCATCCGAAAATTAATTGAAAAAGGCCTCCGGCAAGAAATGATGTCGATTGAGGACTTTGGAGAGTTTAATCCCGTTTATGATAATTCTACCTGGGAAGGGAAGTTAAAAAACAGGCGAGTTGATATTATATTGCGGCCTATTATTTTTTGAAGTAGTTCAAATACTAATTATTATGTATCGTCCTGTTAGTAGCCTAATAATACTTTTCCTTTTGTGTATAACGACAGCTTTTGGCCAATCGGTTGACATCATGACTTTTAATCTTCGCTATAGTACATCTAAGGATGGCGTAAACAGTTGGGATAACCGAAAAGAGTTTGTGGCGCATTTGTTGAATTACTACGAACCGGATGTGTTTGGTGTACAGGAAGCTTTACATAGTCAGATGACTTATCTAGATACGACATTAGACCAATATACTTATGTAGGTGTAGGCAGAGATGATGGGAAAGAAAAAGGAGAATATTCTGGTGTTTTTTACCGAAAGGATAAGTATAAGGCCGTAAAGGAAGCTACTTTTTGGCTTTCTGATCAACCCAATAAACCCTCTGTGGGATGGGATGCATCGATGGAACGTATTAGCACTTATGTTCTTTTAGAAGATAGACAGAACCAAAAGCGGTTTTGGGTATTCAATACACATTTTGATCATAAAGGTGTCGAGGCTAGAAAGGAGTCTGCCCAATTAATTCTACAACAAATTCAAAAGAAAAATAAAAAAGGATACCCCGTATTCTTGACCGGAGATCTTAACCTGGTGCCAGAAGAAACACCCATTACTTTGATCAAGAAGCAGATGGCAGATAGTTATGAGGTAAGTGAATTGAAACCCTATGGCCCATTGGGCACCTTCAACGGCTTTGATTTTGAGCGACCACTCAAACGTAGGATTGATTATATCTTCGTATCGGCAAAGAATATAGTAGTAGAAAAATATCGGACGGTTGATGATTTTCTAGATTTTCGTTATCCATCCGATCATATGCCGGTATTGATTAGTTGCCGCTTCAAAGAATAAGAGGAATACCTTTTAATGTCTACTCATATATTTTTCCAACAAACCGCTTACGTTTTTACGAACACCATTCTTTATAATTGGTGTAAACCCTAAAAGCATACCTGGTAATCCTAAAGCCATAGAAGACCACTTCCAGAAATTAAACTGGTCGACATGTTTAATGATTTTTCCATCTTGGATCTTAAATGTGGCATCGATTTTATTGTGCACTTTTCTCTTATTCGCACCAAATGGGTATTTGGCTTCCCAATGAGCGCTTCCTCCTTCTGCCGTTCCTTTTACATCAGAGAAACTAATATCTATACCTCCTTTACTCCTTTCTATTAACATAGCCCACATAGCAGTCACTCTCTTGCCCTTCAATTGCCCAAATGCAGGGTCTTCAAACTCCGCATCAGCAGCATATAATTCAGCCATGCCTTTAGCGTTTCCTGATTGGAATGCTTGATAAAAGCGTGTAATGATCTGGGCATTTTGTTCAGCAGTATCCATAGTAAAGGGTTTAGGAGATGAAGTTGTTTAAGAATGATTTTTTGAGGCGAAATTTGAAGGAATGAGGTTCTGGGAACCGGTTTTTTCTTTAGCATAGCAGCGCTACGGTAAAGAAAAAAGCTGTTTTCAGG
>CAJXUM010000906.1 GCA_913060855.1 uncultured Lewinella sp.
AGACAGGAATCCCGTTCTTAGTCACCAGTCCCACCAACATAATGATACCGATCTGACTGAATATATTAAGCGTTTGATCAAAAAACCAGAGGGAGAAAACCGCTCCAGCAATCGCCAAAGGCACCGTCAGCATAATGATAAATGGATCAATAAAACTTTCAAATTGAGCCGCCAAAATCAAATACACCAATAAGATAGCCAAGAGAAAAGAGAACAACGTACTATTGGAACTCTCTAAGAAATCTCGCGAGCTACCCGTCAATTCCGTACGAATAACAGGGTCATCGAGCCGGTCCCTAGCGGCATCCATCGCCGCAATACCATCCGCTATCGTCTTACCAGGCGCCAAACCTGCTGAAACGGTCGCTGATAAGAAGCGATTGTATCGGTACAATTGAGGTGGACTACTTTCTTCTTCTGCCTTAACTATATTATCTAGCTGAACTAGCTGACCTTGGTTGTTTTTGACATATAGGGTTTTCAAGTCAATGGGCTCATCTCTGTTTTCACGGTCAAATTGACCAATCACCTGGTATTGTCTTCCTTCCAAAATGAAGTAGGCAAAACGCTGACCCGCAAATGCCAACTGCATGGTAGTCGCGACATCTGCTACAGAAATGCCCATACTCTTGGCCTTAGAGCGATCGATGGTAATATTGAGTTCAGGTTTATTGAATTTCAGATTCAAATCGGTGATAGAGAAGGTCGGATCATTTTCTACTTCCGCCATGAATTGAGGAATATAATCTCGCAATTTTTCCAAATCGGGTGCTTGGATCACGTACTGAATGGGCAATCCTCCTCGACGATTCAAGGCAATGGTTTGCCGCTCACTCGCAAAGGCCCTAGCATCTGGCATTTTACGCAATTGCTGATTGAGGTAGTTCTTTAGGTCTGACTGGGAACGTTCTCGTTCGTTCTTTTCAGTTAAGGTAATTCGAGCAAAAGCCGAGTTGGAAGCACCAGAGCCGGTGAACCCAGGAGCAGTATAGGTTAAAATACCTTCGGCCTCTGGCAAGGAATCATCCATCATTTGATAAACCCGCTGCACGTACTCATCCATGAATTCGTAAGAAGAACCTTCTGGAGTAGCCATCGACATCCTTAGCACATTTCTATCATCTAGCGGAGCTAATTCTGACTTCAGTTGGCCGCCAAAAAAGTAGATCATAAAACCAACCAAAGCAAAAATGGGGAAAGCCAACCAACGCACACCCATGAACCGGTTCAATCCACTTCGATAGCTGCTTTCCATTCTTTGAAAGAAAGGTTCAGACCATTCATAAATCCGATTGCGTTTTTCTTTCTTACGTATCAGGAAGGCATTCAACATCGGGGTTAAAGTCAGAGACACAAAGGCCGAAATCAGCACGGCTGCTGCTAAGACAATACCGAATTCCCGGAATAAACGCCCCACAAAACCCTCCATAAAAATGACGGGCAAAAAGACCGCCGCTAAGGTGACGGAGGTAGAGATAATAGCGAAAAAGATCTCATTAGATCCTCTGATCGCCGCCTCTACTGGGCTGTAACCCTCCTCTAGTTTCTTAAAAATATTCTCCGTTACGACTATCCCATCATCCACAACCAGACCAGTAGCCAAAACAATCGCTAGGAGTGTGAGGACATTAATGGAAAAGCCGAACATATACATCACAAAAAAGGTACCCACCAAGGAAACCGGGATATCAATCAAGGGACGAATGGCCAAGATCCAGTCCCTAAAGAAAATGAAGATGATGAATATCACCAGTACGATAGCTATAATCAGGGTCTCCTTTACCTCTTCGATAGATCTCTCAATGAAGATGGTATTATCCAAAAACATTTCTAAGGTAATATCGTCCGGCAAATCTGCCTTTACGACTTCAAACCGCTTCCTTACTTCTGTCGATATATTTAGATAATTGGCGCCGGGTTGCGGACTGATAGCAATACCCACCTGTGGCACCCCATCTATACGAAGAATTCCTTCTTCTTTTTCTGGTCCCAGAACCGCGTAACCTACATCACTCAATCGAATAATCTTAGCTCCATCGGTCTTGATGATCAGGCCGTTAAAATCCTCTTCAGAACTAAAACGGCCCATTGTTTTTACGACCAATTCCGTATTATTCCCCTGTAATTTTCCGCTTGGTAGTTCAACATTCTCTCGATCTAGTGCCAGCTTAATATCCTGCGAGGTAATACCTTGTGCCGCCATCCGATCCGGTTGCATCCAGATTCGCATCGCATATCTCTTCTGGCCCCAAATTCGCACATTACTCACCTCGTCGATAGTTTCAAAACGGGGAAGCAATACATTTTCGGCAAAGTCACTGAGCTGCATTAAGTTTCTTTCCGAACTCCGCATTCGCATCACCACGATGGATTCCGAATTAGCATCTGCCTTACTCACCCTAGGTAGACCATCCATATCCTTAGGTAACGATCGACTGGCTTGCGATACCTTATCTCTTACATCATTGGCCGCCTGTTCCATATCCACATCCAAGTTGAATTCAATAGATATAGAAGAGGATCCCTGGTTACTGGAAGAACTAATGGTACGTATCCCAGGCACACTATTGATCACCTTCTCCAGCGGTTCAGTAATCTGGGATTCGATGATATCGGCATTCGCTCCCGGATAGCTGGCTCGCACGGATACAATTGGCGGATCAATGGAAGGGTATTCCCGCACACCTAAATAAGAGAAGCTAATGAAGCCAAATAGGAGAATCAAGAGATTCATCACGATGGCTAACACGGGTCGCTTAATGGAAATGGTTGATAAAGAGGCCATGGTTTCTTTTTAAGTCGTCCTACGGATGTATCATCCGCACAATATGGTGATTAGCGTATTTCACTTATTCGACTACCTTCCGCAAGCTTACTGCCGACTTGTTTTTCACCGACATTAAGGCACTGACGATGACCGAATCGCCTACATTTAGGCCTTGTTCGACCTGGATACGAGAATCTGTTCGGAGGCCAGTCTGGATAATCGTTTCCTGCGCTTTCCCATCTTTCATCACAAACACCTTCTTGCCTTTTAGAATGGGAATAATCGCCTCTGTAGGAATCATAATGGATCTTTCTTGTTCGAGTGGCACCTCCACTCTGATAAACATACCTGGCAATAATCTATCATTACTATTCTTGGCCAAGGCCCGAACCTTTAAGGTCCGTAAGTCTTCATCAATCCTAGGATCAATAGCGATCACTTTAGCTTCTATTTTTTCATCATCGCCATCAATCATAAATGAAATAGGCTGCCCCACTTTAATTTTATTGGAATACTTCTCCGGTACGCTAAAGTCGAGCTTAACTGGATTGGTCTGCACTAAGTTGGCAATGATATCACCCGGTGTGATATAGGCGCCTTCGCTTATATTCTTAAAGCCCATTCTACCGCTAAAGGGAGCCCTCACAGTGGTCTTGGCCAATTGTACCTGTAGAAATTCTTTATCTGTACTTAAGGTGTTGACCCGATTGACCGCCATATCATATTCCTCCTTGCTGATGGCATTGATTTCCAGTAATTTATTTTGGCGCGCCTCGGTTTGACTCGCTAATTGCTCTTCGAATTCTACTTTTTTCAACTGTGCCAACAAATCAGCATCATTGAGTTTCGCAATCAGTTGTCCTTTTTTGACATAAGCCCCTTCTCTAATATCTGTCTCTTATACACATCTGACGCTGCCGACGAAGAGGATAGTGTAG
>CAJXUM010000907.1 GCA_913060855.1 uncultured Lewinella sp.
GGCATACGAGATCAGCCTCGGTCTCGTGGGCTCGGATATGTGTATAAGAGACAGCTCAATACCTATATCACTTCTAGCGAGGAAGAAGCTTATCGAGTAAATTATGAGAAAAACCTGAAGGCATTTGAATACTTTCCGCAGCCGAAAATTGTTGCTGTAAACTTGTCTTTAGAACTCTATCCTAAGGAAAGGGATTATACCGTCGAAGGGCATTATTTATTAGTCAATACGGATAGTTTTGCGATGAATGAAATCCATATTCAAAGCATACCGAATGAGCAAATCGCGGTAGAGGATCTCCATTTCAAAGGAGGGGCTAAGGCCCAGCAAGATTATCTAGAATATGGCTATGGCATCTATCAGTTGACTACACCACTCCAAGCCGGTGATTCTATCAAGATGTTTTTTCGGCAAAGTTTTACTACCCATGGTTTTACAGAAGGCCAGAACATCGCATTGGTTTACAATGGTTCTTTCCTCAACAACGATCACTTCCCTAGCTTGGGATATAATCGGAACCTGGAATTACAGGACGATGCTACTCGCGAAGACTACGGCCTTGCACCTAGAGTGAACCGGGCGAAGCGGGACGACCCGAGGGAGCTCTACAATGGCAGATCGGGAGGAGATGGCTACGAAATCCATCTTGAAATGACGATCGGTACGGAAGCCGATCAGGTCGCCATTGCACCAGGAACGCTAGTCAAAGAGTGGAAAGCCAATCAGCGAAATTATTTTCAGTATAAAATGGAGGAGCCGATTATCAATTTCTATTCTATTGTATCGGCTCGTTATGAAGTGATAAAAGACAAGTGGTTGCCCGCTCATGATAGCCTGGGCCACCCCATTGACTTGGAAATCTATTACCACAAAGGGCATGATTATAACCTAGATCGAATGATGGTCTCGATGCAAGCCTCCTTCGATTACTACAGCGAGCAATTCAGCCCCTACCCCTATCAACAGCTGCGCATCATGGAATTTCCACGCTACAAGAATTTTGCGCAATCCTTTCCGGGCACTATTCCCTTTTCAGAATCTATCGGATTTATCCTGGATATTGATGATGAGGTAGATGCGGACATGGTTGCCTTTGTTACCGCTCATGAACTGGCACACCAATGGTGGGGATTGCAAGTTGTGGCAGCCAATGTAGAAGGTCGACATATGATTTTGGAGTCATTGTCGCAATATTCGGCACTGATGGTCATGAAACAAATGTACGGGGAGGAGAAGGTACAGCAATTCTTACGCAAGGAAAGAAAAAACTATCTAGAAGATAGGACCGGTGAAAGAGGGGCAGAAGTGCCATTGGCACAGGTCCAGAGTCAACGATACATATACTACCAAAAGGGTGCCTTAAATCTATATGCTTTCCAAGATTACATTTCCGAAGACAGTCTCAATTTGGCCCTTCGACGTTTCATCAGAGATTGGAACTGCTTTGAGGAGTCACGACCAGCGGAGCGTTATGCGACGACCCTGGATTTGCTCGATTATTTTCGGGAGGTGACTCCCGATAGCCTTCAATACACGATTACGGATTTATTTGAAACGGTGACCTTATACGAGAATAAATGGATCGATGGTCATTTTGAAAAGAAAGCAGCTGATCGCTATCAGGTAGAGTTGCAGGTAGAAGCGATGAAGTATCGGGTGGACTCGCTAGGTAATGAAAATCCAACTGCCAATAATGATTGGATAGATATTGGGGTATATGGTCTGGCCGCTGATGGTCGGGATACCCTGCTGTATTTGCAGCCGCATAAGATCGTTGATAAGATCACTACGATAGAAATATTGGTAGATCAACAAGCGGTTCGTGCCGTCATTGATCCCTTATATAAATTGATGGATCGAGATGTAAAAGATAATGTACTTTTCCTTCAGGAATGAATCCTCGCCTGCTTAAATTTACCCTCAGCGATCTCTTTGCATCTGACAAAGAGATCGCCAGGAGAAAATCTATAAATCGTATTTATACTTCAGCTGTGATAGTCAGTTTATCGACCATTTGCCGCGCTTCTTCCTTGGCTTTTTCAAGAGCAGCCTGCGCGAGGTCAGGGGCCATATCCAAAGGTTGAGCGTGAACGAAATGGATGTCTTCAATACCTGCAAATCCAAAAATGGCTCGTAAATAAGGTTCCTGATGATCCAGTTGATGCATCGGGCTTCCAGGGCTATAATCGCTTCCTCTGGAGGTAATACAAACCATTTGCTCATATTTGGCAAAACCTTCTGGTCCATTGGCAGTAAAGTTGAAAAGGATACCTGCTTGCATGATTACATCGATGTAGTGTTTGAGCGTGTAGGGAATACTGAAGTTCCACATAGGTGCGGTGATGAGGAACAGATCGTAGGAAATGAAGTGTTCGGCTAAGTCTGACACTTCTTTCCACGATTTTTGACCCTGGTCATCAAGCTCACCTCCCATCATAAGGAGGTATTTGGCTTTGACGGTGGAATCCAACACGGGAGGTAGTTCTATTGTAGAAAGATCAAGTTCATCCACCTCGATATGAGGGTGTTTTTCTTTCAATGTGTGCAAAAACTCCTTTGAGATACTAAGCGTCCGGGATTGCTCTCCTCGGGTAGTGGCAATAAGGTGTAATAATTTCATTACGACTGGATTGGATTTGTAAATAAAATAGAGTCAAAGCGTTGGCTAGTATCGATTTTCTAGCTATCGCTAAGATTTGGATAAGAAAGGAAAGTAGGTTCCGGAAGGTAAATAGGTTGGATTTAATTTGATGAAGAGAGTGCCCGATTGTAGCTCTTTTTGGAATAGGGTTTTCCGGTGAAATTATCTAAAAAGAGTACTCCTTTTCAATGGGCTCTATAAAGTTAGCATTATTTTATTCTTCGTTTGAATTGGGAGCAGCATTTATACAAAACATCCCTGCTAATTCGTAAAATCCTTGGCTTAGACTTCAGAAGTTTTCCCGGCCTTGTCATAGGAGACTTCTGAAGTGAGTTGGTCGATAGCTGGGCCATCCGATCAATTCAACTTCACCAAAAATAGAGATACTGAAGAGTAGAGGTTTGTTGGCGACAAGCTCATGCTTGTTTGCCTACTTTGGTGGCGAGCTCCAGCTCGCCGGACTAATGACAGCGAGCTGGAGCTCGCCACTTTGGACCGCATACCAGCAGGAACTGGTAGCGAACATCCCATTTTTTAAAGAACACCGTATCGTGATTTAGACTTCAGAAGTTTCCTAAGGCGAGACCGGGGAAACTTCTGAAGTCTTTGCACTGTCCCAATCACTCAGTCCCATAAAACCGCAACAAAACATCATCCAATAACGGCTTCCAATTGGCCCAAGTATGGCCTTCGGCCACTTCTTGATAGGCAAAATCATAGCCCTTTTCCTCCAAAATGCCTTTCAGTTTTCGAGTAGCTGCTTCCTTATCATTAACCGTCCCTGTACTCAGGTAGATATCGATGGGTAGCTTGGGGCTACTGCGATAGGCTTCATAAATGTCGGGGCAAGGATGCGGGGCCGGAGACTGGATACCAATTTTGCCAAATATATCATTAGCTAGCAGGCCGAAGTACATGGAATTCAGTCCACCAAAGGAAAGGCCAAGCATGGCTCTACTCGCTTGACTAGTATCAGTAGAATAAGTATTGTCAATGTGCGGGATCAACTCCTGTCTCTTATACACATCTCCGAGCCCACGAGACCGAGGCTGATCT
>CAJXUM010000908.1 GCA_913060855.1 uncultured Lewinella sp.
GGCAGCGTCAGATGTGTATAAGAGACAGATATGGGTAACTACTCGCAGGTACAACTCATGTTTGATATTTTCCTACGGAATACACCCACTAGTTTTGCAGTTATCGAGGACTATTGGAAGAAAGGAGACTGGGGGGCATTGAATGATCAGGTACATAAAATCAAGCCGACTTTTACGATGGTAGGATTGAGACAAGTGAGCGAAATAGCCCATCATTTGGAGGAGAATACCAAGCAAACAAATCCAAGAAAATCAATACAAAAGACCTTTTCCAACTTTAGGAAAGCAGTCTTAGATAGCATCCAGATTATAACAACAGAAAAAGAAAAACTGGATGCTTATCAACTTATAAATCCCTAAGATTAAATGCGTTGTTTAATAGTTGATGATGAAGAAATGTCAAGGATACACTTGCGAGAGATCTGCAAGTCTATCCAAGGTATAGAGATTGTAGGCGTTTTTGATAATGCCCTAGCAGCTCATACTTACCTGGCCAACCATCCGGTTGATCTGATCTTTCTCGATATTGAAATGCCTAACTGTTCTGGTATCGAATTCGTAAAGAATATGGATCAGATTCCTGGAATTATTTTCACTACGGCCAATGAAAACTACGCAGTGAATGCCTTCGATTACATTGATAATGTCGTAGACTATATCGTAAAACCTGTTCCAAGTATGCGGCTATTAAAAGCGATCAATCGCTTTAAAGCCCATAGAATACTGACTGACAAGGCGGCTGTAACTGGAGGAAGTCCTGCTAATGCTACCGACACATCTGATGGAGATGGCTTCATCTTTGTGAAGTCAGAAAAGCGGCTCATTCGGATCAACCTGGATGAGCTTCTCTATGTGGAAACAACTGGTGATTACTCTATTTTCAAGATCCAGGATGGCCAACAATATGTAGTACAATCTTCCTTAAAAAACATTGCCAATAAGATTCAGCATTCTAACTTTATCAAGGTTCATCGTTCCTTTATTGTCAACCTACAAAAAGTGGTGGATATTGAGGAAAACAACCTTGTTATTGGTAGAAAAGTCATACCTATTAGTCGCGCACATCGCGCTAGTCTACTGGAGCGGATTATGCCGATTTAGATCCACTTTTTTTATCGAAGTTGTTTTAAAATAGATAGATGATCCATTTTAAAACAACTTCATCCTTTCATACCTGGCTTGCTCGCTTAGCCTTCTCCCAATTCACACTCTGTGTTTTTCGAATAAAACGGGAAAAACCTGCAAAGACGGCGTAATTCATAATACAAAAATACAAGGGCACGAAAAAGCCTTTAATATTCACTTTTCTATTGCGCAACAAATAGGCTACGCCAGCCTGTACATAAAAGCCTATTTGTAACAGAAAGAACAGTAAATAAAAGAAGCTATTCTCCTGCATTAGCAAATACAAATTGGCTAGAAACAATAGCGGAATACTCAAGGGCGCCAAGGTCCATCGCAAGACTCGATGCGAAATGTACTGAAAAGATAAAACCCCGTATTTAAATGGATTGAGCAAAGGTAACAGTCGAGACATCGCCTGAAATCCACCCGCGCAGATTCGTATCTTTCGCTTCAATTCTTCTGCTAAGTTAGCAGAGGCTTCTTCTTCCGCATAAGCATCCGGATCGTAGGTTACTCGATAACCCGCGGCTGCAATTTGTAGCGTTTGTTCAAAGTCATCCAAAATGGCATCGCCAGGGATGGCTTGGAACAAGGGTGTACGAATGGCATATAATTCGCCAGCCGCTCCTACTACACTATAGAGTTCAGCATCTTGTTTTTTCAGCAAGGATTCATATTTCCAATACAATCCTTCGCCAGCAGCACTGGCCTGATCACCTTTCTTGGCGCGCACTCGCTTCTCTCCTGCTACGGCCCCCACGGTCTCATCTTCAAAATGACGAATCAGTCGCTTGATACTTTCCCGATTGAGAAAGGTATTGGCATCCGTAAATACGATAAAGGGCGTATCAACATAAGGGATCGCCCTTTTCACCGCCGCAATTTTTCCATTACGAGCTGAAATATGAAGGTGCTGAATACCTTCAGCCTCATCTAATAATGCGGGGGTACCATCAGAGGACCCATCACTTACGAAAAGGAATTTGAGCCGGTCTTTGGGATAATCTAGGTCAAAGCAATTCGCTAATTTTTCTGCTAGAATATCGACCTCATTATAGGCTGCAATCAAGAGCGTCACCCTTGGCCAATCCTTCACTTCCGGTCTTTCCGGTCGGCTTGATCCAACCGCATTTCTAAGCTTTAACCAAATCCATACAATAACACCATAGCCTAGATAGGTATAGATAACGATCCATAGGCTAGTAAAGAAAACAATAGTCACTAGTTAATAATTTTAGGTGAACAATGGTTTAGGGCTTGTCTTGGAGATAGTCCTAAAGTGTAGTTTCTCTAGTTGCGTTTGATGGAAGTGTATGTAGATGTGCTATATGTTTAGCAGGTATACCGCCAACCAGCGTATAAGCTGGTACGTCTTTGGTGACAATAGAACCCGGCGATATCGCAGCCCCTTCATGTATGGTGACGCCTTTCAAGATAATGCAGCGAGTTCCGACTTTGACATGATCTTCCAAGATCACTGGAGCAGATTCTCCAGGAAGTGCTCGGTCCTCCAAATCATGGAAATCGCCATCCATGATATGCACAAAAGGAGCTAGACGGCAATGATTTCCGATAGTCACTCCTATTGTGGCAGCAACCATCGCTCCATTGAGGTAGCAATTATCTCCAATGGATAAATAGGCTCCCTCTTTGGCAGCCAACCGGCAACGATGAATATCCGAACGTAAGACTAAACCCTTGCCAATGGTAAGCTGACCTTTGTTTTCGATAGACGGTCGACCCCTCATTGATACAGAGCCTTTGCAGGAAGATATTCCTCTTAGGTAAAATCGATTTTTGAGTTGATCTACTAAATGTTTGATCATAGTTTCTTTGGTTCTCTGACAGAGAGGCGCTTTATTAATTTAGCTGGTGCGCCTGCCACCACTGTGTAAGGCGCAACATCTTCAGTGACTACCGCTCCTACGGCTACTACCGCTCCTTTACCGATGGTTACTCCTTTGGTAATGAGACAACGGGTAGCTAACCAAGCATCTTCTTCGATAATGATCGCTGCGGCTTCTTCTTTTTGATTTTGCAGACCTAAGCCAAATTGATCACTGTCTATAATCTGTACCATAGGGGCTATATAACAGTTCGCTCCTATTTCAACTTTTTTTGTAGCGGATATTAAAGCTCCATTTATATAAGAACGATCGCCAATAGACAATACTGCATCTTTCCCAATGAGTAGATGAGTGGGGTTAATATTGGACCAGATACGAACCAAGTTGCCCAAATTCATGCTGCCTTGCTGCCGGACATAGGGCGCTTTTCTAGTGAATACAAAAGTCCCCAGCTGGTTGGCTTTTCTAAAATAGTAACGACCTTGGATGAAAGACCACAACAAATGGCTCAACCTCAAAAATAGCAACAGTAGCGCCAGGAGAGCAAAGGGTTTTCCTGGTCTTTGTCGTATTCTCTTCCATTCTGCTTTAAGCAAGCTTTTCATCCAGGTATTTTTTGTCTCCTTTCAGGTGCCATGCGACACTTCGCCAAATGGCTCGACTATGATCGACTTCTCCTTTTAAGCCTGTCTCTTATACACATCTGACGCTGCCGACGAAGA
>CAJXUM010000909.1 GCA_913060855.1 uncultured Lewinella sp.
GAGATCAGCCTCGGTCTCGTGGGCTCGGAGATGTGTATAAGAGACAGACCTTAAGTAAGTCCCTGGCCTGCTCGTAGTCCCCCAGGTCTTGATACACTAAAGCCAGATTGGATTGAAATACAGTAAAGTTCTCGTTTGTTTGATTGTGAATAACTTGTAGGATACGTTCTCCAAAAATTACAAATGGAAACTTATCTACAGGATTGTCCTTCGCCTGATCAATATGAAGTGAGTCGGAAATACTAGCTATCAAGTTTTCTAAATCTTCATAAGTTGGTTTTAGTTTTTCTTCTAACACATCCTGGACAATTCGATGCATTTTGTAGACTTTCAGTTTCTCATCATAAATCAGCCACCCCTTTTTCTTTAAAGCATTTCTTGCTATTATTTGCTCATCCCAAATCGTTTCCTCCTCTTCTGAAACTTGAAGCAAGGCTGTTATTTCTTCCCATTTAAAAAAGGTGGGAGGTAAGCCTATAAATTGCTTTAGCAAATACGCTTCGGCCTCATTTATATCTGGTAGTTGAAAGATAGCCTCTAAATAAGGAAACAAATACCTTGTTTGTTCTTCTTTGCTATGAGCTACCGTGCTGAAATCTACAGGCTTTCCTATTTTTATTCCCCGTTCTTTCAGTAGGGTAGCCATTTTTTTTAGAGATTTAATCTCCAGGTTTTGAGCAGTCTTCGCCAATATCTCTACCGTAAGCGTGTGGTAATCAATCGTTCGAAGTAGCCCTTTGGCTACTTCATCATTCCTTTCCCAATCATAATGATTGTAAAATAGATGTAAGGCTTCATCCTCAGATAGAAAATCTAAGGGCATTTTTTTTGCGAAAGCTAAGTCTTGTCGAGAAGTTATGAGTACATGCCAGTCTGGCGCTTTGGGCAAATAACCTTTAAACTGCTGGAGCTGTTCATTACCATTATCTAGTATCAGTAACGATTTCCCACCGATGTTGGACAATGCATTAAGAATGAGCTTTGCATCAGCACTAGTATCACCAGAAGGGGTAATATCCAGATTAGTTGTAAGGACCTTATTGGTAGTCAAGTCGATGGAAAAATCTCCAAGTTGTTCTATCCAAGCAATGTGCGCGTATTCATCTTTGTGGCGGTTGGCAAAAGCAATAGCAGTTGTAGTCTTCCCAATGCCTCCCATACCGTTCATTAATACCACTCGCTGCGACGTCTCGAGGGTGCTATATAAAGCCGCTAATTCGTCCTCCCTACCTATAATCTCATCACCAATTGTGGGGAGTTCGGTCAGGTATTTGGGTAGACGGCTTGCTTTAGGGATTTTCCAGTTGAGCAAATCTTGGTGATCTTCATGAACATAAATCCGCCATGGCATTTTTTTTAGCTCACGTCTCCCCAATCCAATGCCTCTATAGGCAACTACTTCGTTCTCTAATTGTGTTTCGTATTTATTGGTTTTCAAACGTAAAGCCCCGACAGCAGTATCGAAAGCGTCCTTGATGGTGAGTTCTTTGGCGAGGGCGTCATAGAAACATTTGGAAAAATAGCTTGCATGGTCATCAACAATGCTCAAAGTCGTCGCTATTACGCAAGGTATACCTGCCTCAATATATTGATAGGCTTGCTCCTGTGTGGAACAGGCATTTAGAAACACTAGGTTTAAACCTTTCTGGAGTTGAAGGAGTTGGGATAGTCCGCCAGCATGGCCTTTGCTGTCTTCAAAATATAGGTGCTGTCCATCGCCATGCCCACCATAATGAAAAAGGGAAATCTGGTCTTTATACTGGGTAAGCAATTCAGGAATATCTTCATTATCTGCTTGTGGCTCCCTGAGCAATTCAATTTGTCTCGCATCATGGATAGGAAGCAGGCTTCTTCGTAATTCTTTACTTTCTTTTTTCAGTCCCGACAAATAGCCCTGCTCAACATTGTTGGCAAATGCAAAGAAGAAAATAGGTCTTTTTGATGGCACGTTTTATTTTTTAAACAAGAAGTTACCTAAATATACTATTCATTTATAGTAAGACAAATTGATGTGTATTTAATTTATGCAAGGTATCTTGTTATTGTGAGGTTTAATACTTGCAGATTTAGTACATTTCAAAGTGGATTATCGAATCCTAAAATTCTGTCCTGAGTCTCGGACCTGAAAAGGAATATCATTCAATCATTCTTCATAAGCAATAAGCCACTAGACGATTACACCCTAGCAGGATTATTGAAAAGTGGCCAGACCTAATGAGGGTGATAGGTCTACTAATAGTAACCCCATTGTCATGTTAGACAATGGGGCAACTTAGGCTTCACTCCTTATTCTGATCTCTCACTTTTTGCAACTCATTGGACAATTCAGAAAGCCCATCGAGGTCTTCTTGAATATCACTCAACTCCACGATATGGGAGTTGGATCCCAAAAAGAGGGAAATGTTTCGAATGCAGTCTAGGAAGAAGCTAGATTTTGTTGCTAATTGTGTTGAGGCGAAAGCAGACTGATTAGTGCTTACTTTCATACGCGTTTTACTACGATCCATGAGCGACTCGTTTACTTACAATTTAATGTGAATCAAGCGCTAAAGTTTAATTCGTTTAGGCGAATTAAAGTTGCGGCGATTCCACCGAAGACAGTCCCTTAGTGGACCGCACTTTAGCTGCTCGTTGTCAGGATGCTTTGTGTATTTGATTGGTGTGAGTAACTCTCCATCTGATTGGGCCAAAAGTGCCTTTTAATGTCTTATCATTAAAAGCTTTGTCACCCACCACTACTCGATCAGAAACTTGTTCGAGTAATTGGTTTGACTGGCATATTTACTCAGTAGGTGTTCTACTAAGGAATACAGCTGCTAAACGATTCAATCTAGCACTGTAAGCACTATAACTAGGTAGCTGGGGGAAGTAGTCTAAGCAGTGATGTAGCGTATAATCATAAATGTCCTTTATTCTAAATCTACGCTCACGAGCCACAGCAAACAAATAGGTCGTCAATAGTTCCACATCTGTAAAGGCAGACTCGGCTTGATTCTTTGTAAATCGCATGCAATACCATTGTAGTCCTTCTACGTATTATTTAGCATTTGATTAGCATTACTAATACAAATAGACAGATTGACTTTTAGTGTGAACTGTATAGAGATTGTTGGAAAGGTTGTTAGTTACCAATAAAGGTGTGAGGGGAGCTAAATATACAAATTAAGTCGCTAAATGGCAAGGTGCAGAGGGCATTAAATAACAAATTAAATCGCAAGTGATTGCTTTTTCAATAACAATATATAAGCTTTGGATGAGAAAATGCGTGGAGCCACTCACTATAAGCGGCTCCACAGAGGGGAAGATTATGAGGCTATTACTGTACTTCTTGTTCCTGTCCTTGAATTTATCGCTTTTTTTCTTCGTCAACGGAATGGATTCGGATCAGTCTATCTACGGATCACTACCGCTCCTCTGGCAATGTAAACCAGTGTACCGGAGGCACTATACACCCAGCGAAGCCGGTGTACCCGAACAGATTGCACATCCTCGGGCCAACGGAACAGGCCCCATGTGAAATGTCCCTTTGGGGTGGATATTAATTCCTCGCCCGTCTGTCCATCGTACACTTTGTATTGGTAGGCAGTGCGATCGACTCTCGAAATAGGCCCTCGTACCCAAAAGTTAGTATCGGTGGAGCGGACGGTTAGCTCTGTCTCTTATACACATCTGACGCTGCCGACGAAGAGGATA
>CAJXUM010000910.1 GCA_913060855.1 uncultured Lewinella sp.
GAGATCAGCCTCGGTCTCGTGGGCTCGGAGATGTGTATAAGAGACAGGGTTTGGCAGGCCTTAGGGGCACTGGGGTTAGTCTGGCTTTTTCTTTATTTTCTTTACCGGAACCGTTTATTTTTGAAGGTTTAGTGTGACTGGTCTGGCGAGATTTCTCTCTCTTATTACCCGCAATAAGGCTTGATGCTTACATGTCAAGGCTAATACAGCTACAACTTTGAAACGTCAACTCACTTTATCTCACCTCCACTTCGTCCACAAAAATCCAAGAAGGAAGACCGGCGGCATGATGCCAAACCGGTGCTACCTTGGCATTTACCCCGATCACTTTCAAGTATCGGAAGGTTTGGGCCGGGCCGCTGTGTGTGAAATATTGGATGTCGTTTATCTTACTCTTTGGGGAAAGTGGATGCTGGTTTGGGAGGGTAGCAATAGGTCGAAACTGCTTACCATCATTGGAGGCGAGATACTGCACTTCCTCTGGGAAAAAGACAATGTGGTTGGTGACTTGTAAAAACGCAGCGGATATTTCGCTTACTTCCATGGGGTCTCCCAGGTCAATGACGGCCTCGAGATTATTCCCTTCAAAGCCGAGCCAATTGGCATAAAAACTGCTACCGCCAAAAGCGCCATCGGTGAGCGCTTGAGGATCTTCATTGGCGTATTTCTTGGGTGATTCCAGTAGGTTTACGGTTTTTTGGTGGGCGAGATTGGGTTTGGCGGCCCGTTCCAGGGTTTGTTTATATACTTGGATATATTCTTTTACCGTATACCTCATTTCATTCATCGCGGTAATATTGCCCTGCTGGGTCGTTTGTTCAAAGCGTTGTAAACGTTCTTGTAGGGATAGCGCAGCTGGATTATTCATTGCTTGTTGCATGTCCCTTCTGGCATTTTCCAGTATGGCATAATCGACGCTGAGCCGGGCCCTTTGTACCCTTTGCAGGACTTCTGGCTGTTCCATAACTATATTGCTAGCCTCCTTGTACAGACTATCGTAATAGTTTAATAGGTCTTCTTTTAAAAAGCTGCCAAATCCCTGAGAAGGATCGCCGTAGAGGAAGAGGAAAAAAGTAGAATCTTTGGCTAATTCTTCATGAACGGTGGTGATATAGTCTTGAACAAAGGGGGCCGCTTCTTGGTAGTAACCTTCCAGAAAATCGTTCATGATCGCATCGGCATCGGCAGTGGGATCCCACAGCAACTTTGCCGTCAGATAGGATCGCAACTCGAACAGCTCACTGGGTTGGTTACTGTGTTGCTCGAAAATCCATTTGGCATTGTTTTTTACAAACAATTCAATATTGGGTTGTAGCGTATACAAATTGGGAAATGGAGCTAGAAAATTGGTGAATTGAGTGGTGTAATCCCAAATGCGAATGTTATCCGTTTTCTCTCCCCAAGCAATTAGATCCTTCGTGAAGTCGCTGCATTTTTCTTCTATGGGTGCGCTCCGATCACATTCAATCGAGCATAAGGTAATTAGGACGTTGGGTTCTGGTTTGAGTGCTGCCGGGGCCTTTCTGGTATATTGATACGCTAGGGTGGAAATCTGCTTATCTGGGAAAGCGCGGGCGATCCGGTTCACAAAGTGGATCATAGAGCCGGAAGGCGATTCTTCTTTGGTGTGAATGGCTTCGCAATTGGCGCATTGACAGTATTGGGTATTGTCGTCTTGACTCACCGAGATCACACCTGCTTCTGGATGGCTTTCTAACAGGCTAGCTACAGTATCTTTGACGATTTGGAAAACGGCCTCATTGGTCAGGCATAATTGAGTGGGGATTCGCTTTCCATTGCGTAAAGCATAATATTCTGGATGACCTTGATAGTAGAGGTCAGCCGGTACAAAACGATGGAAAGTATGCACCCTAGCTGTTGGAACATAGGATGGAAAAGCTTCTGTCGTCACCCTCAACTTATCGGCGAAGTCTGGGTGCTCATAAAAGAGGCGAGAATGAACGGTGCGGGTGGTAATGGGAGGGGCGTAGCTATACTGCAGCGAGGAAGAAAGAGTGAGCTTCTTTTCCGTTGGTATGTATTCGACACTTGGGCTGTAAAAGCGACATCCGAGTTCGTTTTCTAAAAAAGTATAGACGGCATATAGGGTGTTTTGCGGACTACCACCCCGAATAAATAGCTGCTCATCTTTTACACCATAGGTAATTGTGTTTTTGTCCAAACTTTCCGCTCCTTCCCATTGGCCGATCAGGATTTTCTTTCCTGGACTATCTTCTTTACTAATGGCTAGATTTATACCACTGATCTGATGTAGGTAATCTTTCAGCGCTTCTGCAGCCTTGACTTCTAGATCATCCGCATTCTCTGTTAAGGTGATCGTATAGTCGCTATTCCCTCCGCTGACTAAAGAAATAGAATTGGAGGATTGGCAGCTGAATAAAGAGATAGTGAGTAAAGAGAGAAGGATCGATTTGGACAGCATTTGCATGTTCTTAAAATCTAGTGATCAAAGATGATTCACCAAACTTAAGTATTCTTCTCTCGATCTTTTGCACTTTAGGGGGTAGATATTGGTGAGATCGCAAAATGACCAGATATTTGGCCCGCTATCTACAAACTGTCTACTTCCATCTAAGCGCTTAATGAGTCCTGTATTATAGCTAGAATTATCGTATTTTTGAGGAAAGCAAAGTAGAAGCATGGCTGTACATAAGATTAAACTCAAAGATTTAAACGAAAAATTTATCCAAGACTTGCGAGATGAATTAAAGGATGAAGAAATTGAGTTGGAAATAAGAATTCATGCAGGAGAAGGAGAATGTGCGAATAAAGAAATGAACGAAGATTTGTTTTGGGAAGTGCTTAGCCAATTTGATTGGGGAAAGGAAGGAGATGACTATGCAGTGATGGAACCCGCCATTTGTTTTTTGAGTCAGTGCTCGATCAAGAACATCAAAGCCTTTCACGATATTCTTTCAGAGAAACTATATGATTTGGATGGAGAGCGGTTTGCTCAGCACACTGGATCGAACGCCTATAGGAAAGGGGAACATTTTTCTGTAGATGTATTTTTGTATGCTCGATGCTGTGTAGTAGCTAACGGGCAAGTATATTATAAACATATCCGACAGCATCCAGAAGAAATGCCTAAGGACCTGACCTTTGAAGCCATTCTGAATCTACCGGCCTTGGCATTTGAGTTGAAAACAGGTTTTGAAATGGAACACGTTCCGTCACATAATTATGAGACTTTCTTTAATGCAAAAGGTTGGAATAAAGCTAAGCCAAGAACTATCTAAGCGCTCTGCAAATGAAAAAGCCACATGGCAATTCTAATAGGAATGATAATGATCACCATCTATACGAGATATGGGACTCGAAAGAGGAGAAAGTATATAAGTATGGAATTTCGAATGATCCGATTGAAGGAGATGGCCTTTCGAAGCGAGTGCGTAATCAACTAGCGCTTTTCAATAATTTAGTTAATTGGGTGAGATTTGTTGGGAGGGTTCTAATTCGAAATATTCCTGGCAGAAAAAAAGCCCGTACTTTAGAGGACGAACATATTGAGGCCTATAGGAAGAAATATGGCGAAAAACCTAGGGGCAATAGAAATTAAAGGAACTTCTTAAGGAATACATTACTCTACCTACTGTTGGAGGAAAAGCAAAAATGAAAGTAATTATCCTATCCATCCTATTAGCAGCCATCAACTGCCCCATATT
>CAJXUM010000911.1 GCA_913060855.1 uncultured Lewinella sp.
ATCAGCCTCGGTCTCGTGGGCTCGGAGATGTGTATAAGAGACAGTAATCATACTGCAGGTCCTCATGAAGCTTGGGAAGCCTGTTGTGGATAAACTCCAGCTGTCGAGTATATAAATTTTTAAGTACACGATTTCTTTCGATGGAAGGCCGAAAAGATTTGAGTTGATAGCAGAAATGGATGAGTAATTCTACTTCTGTTTCCTTCTTCTGTGAATAGCGGATAAACTTCTTAACCTCCTTTAGTATTTTTCGCACACTCTTCTTAATATAAAAAAAACGCGCCGTGTTAATTTCAGCGAAAGCTTCATCTATATAGGCTTTCACTCCTTCTATATAGGTGTGTTCATCGGCTATTTCAAACAGCAAGTAAGTGAGCAGTTCTTTGTTTTCTTTTTTAAACCTAGACAAGCGTAGACATATGTCTAGCAGTTCTTTCGGCGAGCGCTGCACCAATTCTTGTCGCAATTCTTTGACTGTCGCTGTTTTCATACCGCCAAGTTAGTGAGCTTCTTTGATAATTCTTGTGTTTTTGCGCTGTGTTTTGATAGGCTGACATCACTGAAAAGCGCGTAGCCCATCGGCATTATTCTGGTCATACGGAATACGGAGAAAATCTAAAGAGCCAGGTTTCACTTGTATGAAGAAGTTGTAAGTACCCCGAGTAGGCGCCCAGTTCATACCCATTTGCCAGCAGTGCAGATCCCGACTAAAGCCTAGCGATGGATAAGTGACACGTTGGGTTTTAAAGTCGTAGCCAATGCGGCTAATGTTGATACCCCAGCGCTCCGTTAATTGAATGCTACCTCGCAAGTCTATAGAGTGGGTAGTAATTTCAAAGGTGTCTTTTTTAGGCCCAATACGATCCCACTCTAAGGATATATTATGAGAAACTCGGAAGTTATCAAACAGACTAAGGAAATCCGTTTCTACTGGACGTTCTCGACGATTATTACGCGGATCACCGTCTTCAGGACGAATATCATCCACCACTTCCTCTTCCTTGCCTTGGAATAGGGCCCGCAGTTTTTGTACTGTAATGTTGGTGGTCATTCTAAGGTTGGCGCGAACGAATTCGACCGGTCTTTTGCGATCTTTCCAAACCGTTCTATTTACGCGAGTGGCCCGACCAAATTTATCATACTCGCGGATATACGGATCAAAGGTAGCATTCATGATAATGTTCGTCATTCCTTTGAACAGTCGAGTATTTCCACGCATACTCATTTGACTCCACTTCAGACTATCTGCCGCAAAATTATATTGTCCACTAATAATGAAGTTATCCAAAATCTTGACTTTCTTTTCAGTAGAGTCTCTTCTAGATAAGACTTTGGCTTCAAAGAGGTTATTGATGGTGTATCCTATCGCCATTTGTTGCTCACTGGCGGGTGGCGAACCGTAAACACCGCCCTGAAAAACCGAATAACGATCGAATTCATCTTCGATAAAGGCGTCTTGTACAGAATCGAAGTAACGCAAATCTTCATTGAGATAATTAGGCGCAAAACCAAAATTGAGAGATGGTTTTATCACATGTCGTAAACCACGAAGGGAACCTTTCTTAAACCGCAACGTACCGTAAATCTGTGTATTCAAACTCACCCCGGCCGAATAGGTTCGATAGGGCCGAAATCCACTGACTAAGGTATCCATTACCTCACCAAAACGGCTAATGCTGATTTCTTCTTCTCCTGTACTACTGTTAAAAATGGTATCGTACTGTATATCCTCAATGAAGTTTCTTTGCAGGGTCTTGAAGTTCCACACCTCTTGGTAGTTCACGCTAGGGTTCAGACTGAAGTACTTAAACACCTTGAAAGAAGTACCTGTATTCATGGTGTGTTTGGCACCAATACGCGCATTCCGAATGGTTTCGGTGCTGAAGAATGAGGTGTCTTTTCCCATAAAGGTACTCCTCGTTTCCCCCTGGTAGCGAAAAGTGACATCTTCATACCATTTGCGCTTACCTAGCTGTTCTTTCCGGCGAAAGGGATAAAGCGTTTGGGTAACAAACTGAATATTAGGGAAATTAACCGTGATCGAACTGTCTCTATTATTTTGACTGTGAGAAAAAGCGACAGAAAGCGTCAAGGGTTTGTCTTGCCAGTTCTTGGTAAAACTGAAGTTGGAGTTCAACTGGTTTTGCAATACATTACTGGCATCATTGAAAACCCTAGATTGGTAGTTATTGGTTTGAAAATTAATAGATCCACCAAAGCGATTAGTGGGGTGGGCAGAAGCGGCCTGGTTGTGCGACCACGTTAGCCGGAAAGAAGTGGGGCTACTTGTAGTGCCATCTCCATTTTCCTGCCGCCTTTTATCGTATCCAATCACAAAATTACCAGAGTACTTGTAGCGCCGGTTGTAATTGGATTGGGCACGTACCCCCCAGGTTCCCTTGACATAGATATCACCCGTTAGTGATAGATTGAAGTGTTCTCCCAGTGGAAAATACCAGCCGATATCTCGCAATCCGAAACCCCAAGAGGGTGAATACTCATAATCTTTTGGAAATAAGAGTCCAGTTCGACGACCCGATGAAATCGGGAAAAACCCAAAGGGAAGCCAAAGCGGCGTGGGTACGCCCATTATTTCCAAATTGGAAGGACCTACGACGACCAATTTATTAGGAACAACTTTTTGTTTTTTACTACGAATCCCAAAATGAGGTTCGGGATGCGTACAAGTGGTAAAAATAGCGTTCTCACTATAGATAATATCTTTTCTTATTTCGTTAGTGTCTGTAGGCGTCTCTCCGGTAATGAATTTCGATTTTTTGCCCAATACCACCAAATCATTATAGTCGGTTGTAACATCATATACCACACCTTTACGGGTGTTAAAGTTGTAAAGCATACGATCGGCCGTGAAATTTTGTTCCCCATCTGCAAAGACGGGTAAGCCAGCGGGGCGACCCAAACTATCCGGCATTCCTTCTGCTGTGACAATATTTGTATTCCAATCTAAAATAATATGCGCCGCTTCCAGTTTAATAGTTTGATAGCTGACCACTGCTCCGCCATATAAATGAATCTTTTTACTAGCAATGTCGTAGATCATTGAATCCTGAGCGTTATAATCTACCTCTGCATCTAAGGAATCTTTGGAATACGTGATCTTAAGTAATTCGGGAAGTAAGGTATCACTGGCGATACGCAATGAGTCCAAAAGGACTCCACTTGAATCAAGCGGAATGGTATCTGCAGGAAGCAATACTGGCACATTTTGCGAAAGTGAATCACCCACGACTCCCACGGGTAGAAGAGGCTGATCCTGGGCTAAAAGAGCCCAGCTCGCAAACATGACGAATAAAAATGTATGGACTAGTTTTGTTTTCAATCGATTAATTACGTTATTTTGTAAAAATTACCGCTAAAATACAGCAGGAAACACGACAACAACCTATGTCTAAAAAAGTCATAACCCTAATCCAAACGTTGACACTATCCCTTTTGCCTGTCCTCCTTAACGGGATTAACGTTTCATTATCAGTTGATCTTACAACACCTTCGCATCAAGAAGAATTTCTCCCATCGAATGCCCTCATTCCCTCACAATGGTTGGAAACGGTGCGCAAAGTTATCAAAGAAAGCGAAAAGTCCGAAATACCTTTCGAAGTAAAAACAGTTGTGATTGATGCCGGACACGGCGGACATGACCCGGGCTGCTCTGGCGCTCACTCTCG
>CAJXUM010000912.1 GCA_913060855.1 uncultured Lewinella sp.
GAGATCAGCCTCGGTCTCGTGGGCTCGGAGATGTGTATAAGAGACAGGTGCATAAACATCCCGGATACCACTAGTATGATTGATGAGTTGTTGGACGGTGATGGTGCCTTTGTAATCGGGATATAACTCAGGTAGATAGGTACGGATATCGGCTTTCAATTTTACTTTGCCTTTATCTACTAAATGGAGGATACATAGCGCCGTAAATTGCTTGGCATTGGAGGCAATATTAAAACGCGTCTTCGCATCGATTTTTATTTCGTGATTCAAGTTGGCGTAACCGGCATAATTCTCATAGATGATTTTCCCGTCTCGCACAATACCGAGCGCTAAGCCCGGCGCTATCCCTTCAATATCCTCGTTGATAAGTTGATCTAGTTTCGCTTTTTGCTCAGCGGAGAGGGATTGACTATGGCCGATATGGCTAGTAAGCAATAGGGTAGAAAACAGGACAATGGAATAGTAGAAAGATAAGCTTAAAGATCGTGACATGAATCTATCTCTTTTGTAGGACTTGGTACTTCGTTTCAGACTTCGGAAGTTTGCTTGGTATGACTGGAAAAACTTCTGAAGTCTTGTTGTACAAAGCCGGGTGGTGAATAAAATCTAGGTCGCAAAATCGGACTATAGACCTTCTCCCGCGCTCCAAATCATGATTTGGACCCGAAAATTAGGCGTTTTTGGACTTGATTTGCTTGAGATAGTGGTTGGGAGAAAGGGTTGTATGCTTTTTGAAAGCCCGATTGAAGGTAGTCTTGGAATTGAAGCCGCATTCCAAGGCAATACCGAGCAAGGTAAGCTCTTTGTCTCTCTGTTGTGCCAATTGCTCCTTTACTGCTTCTACCCGATGAAAATTGATCAAATCATTGAAGTTCATCTCAAAGCCCTGATTAATAACCTTGGAAATGACTCTAGGATTGGTACCGAGCCTTTGAGCAAGATCGGTCAGAGAGAGCTGTGGATTGCGATAGATTTCTTCCTGCTCAATGAGCTGCGTAATTTGTGTTTTCCAAGGAGCGATATCGAGTTCATCATGGGCCTTGATTTCCGACGGTACTTCAATGGCTTGTGGTGGCGTTTTCTGGCTAGCAGAATGGCCAGGACCAGGGAAAAGGAAAGTTGGGTTTCTATCAAATAAGGACAAACGAAACGGGATAAAGGCTTGTATGGTATTGGCATAACCTGTGATAGATACGTAGTAAAACAGCAAAGAGAAAATAAAGTAGTACCACCACTTTTTAGGGAAGCTTCCCCAATCGGGATAAATAAAGAGAAAGAGAATACGCGCCAGCTGCATCAGCAAAAAAGCAATCAAAAAACGCTTGATCCACTTGAACTGAACACTTTCGGCAAAACTAAGCACCTCAAAGGCCAATTTTTTATAAATATAATAATAGCGAAGACTCAGTAAAAAGTAGATGACCATCGATACTAAGCCTGTGATTTGGTACCAAATAGCCAGGTCTTTGTCCTTTTCATCCAAGTAGAAATAGTACTCACCCAACACCCATTTGTCCGTGATGAAAATGACCAAACTATAGCCCAAGTAAATAAAGCCGGGGATAAAATGCAGCCATTCGCTTCGGGTAAAACGAAAAGATTGATTCAACAAACTTTGGGTATACAAATATATCAGTGGCCCTAAGAATAACAATTGCTGGAATGGGACATAAAACATGGTATCACGATAGGGCTGCCGCGTATACCAGCCCGCATGCCCCAGCATCCAGGGGCAAATGTAAAAGCAACAAAGGACAATGAAGAGACTTAGAATTCGGCTAGGCGTATCATTATACTTTAACCCACGATGTAGCAATAGCCCCGAATAAACGAGCCCATGAAAGAAGAAAATCAATAAAATGGAGCTATAATTGCTAAAACTAAAAAGCATGGAATGCGTGGTCAATACATCAAATGAATATATATCTGACTAGCTAAACACGAAGATGGGAGTGAAGTTGAAAATTTTGCCATCAAAATGGATAATCTTGGCCATTGCTGGGATGTGATCTTGGTGTGAAATCTATCTGGCTGGCTAGACAGGCCCATAACCCGCAACATCAACTCTCGGCGAAAAATCCCCAACCCGCAACACCCACTACCCGTCAATCCCCATCTCCATCTCAAATTGGTCAATATGATTGTCCAGGCCAGCGGCGAGGAGGAAAATAACCACATCTGCTCGTTCTATATCTACATTATTGATTCTCACCTCCCTTCTAATTTGACTTATGCCCTTGAGTAATGGGTTGAAATCATCCTGAAAGGACTCATATTGTGCCAAATAACCATTCTTGGAATTCATCGTGAAATAACCGACTTCTTCCCCTGTTTGGTCTCGAACGATATAGGTCGTGTAAATGAGTCCGGCGGTAGTCACTGCCGCATTCATATTATCCCAGGAATAATAATGGTGAAAGGGTTTATTTCTAGCCGCTACCTCACTAAATGGGATGGTCTGGACCTCCAATACCTCATTCGCTGCCGGTAATTGACCCTTAAAACAAAGGAATTTCTTGGTGATGTGAAAGCCAATTCGTTCATACACTCGAACAGCTCGATCATTGGCCTGAACTACCTCTAAGGCGCATTTTTGCACACCTGCTTTTTGTAGGACAGGAATAGCAAAGTCATAGATTTGATCCACCACCTTTTTCCCGCGATGATTCGGAATAACACCCGTGCCGGTATTAAAAGCCGTCAAATTCCCTAGGTGATCATCGATACCATTGATAATAAAACCGACCAGTCGCTCCTGCTCAAAGCAACCAAAAGACAAGCCTAAATCCACCCGCGCCCCTTTGAACCGGTCTTCCCAGAAACCAAGCTGCGTGGGCATGGGTACAAAGTAATCTTCAAAGGAGATAAGCAGGCAATCAACAATGGTTTGTAAGGGGGTATCTTGTAAAGAGCGGACTTCCATAACTGCGCCAATAGTTGTGAGAGAAAACGGGTTTAACAAAGGCTAATATACCAAAATTCATAGCCTGCCTTGCGGTTTATCCTGCTACTTTACGCATCAAACTTGCGAGCTATACCATCGGTGATATAAAAAGAACTCCGGCAGACTTGGTCTTGCCGGAGTAAATATTCTCCTTTCTTATACTGCTGTACAGCAGCGCAATTTTCGAGAGCGATTAAGGTGTCGGGTGCGAGTTGGGTGACAAATTTGTCAATCTTACGCAAGTAGGTATGCAAGGGCAATGGGTTTTATGAGAAAATCGGTAAAAAGAGATTTACATCTTCCGAATTTCTCCAAATACCGTCCTTGTGTTTTTCTCTTTTGGGTTGCCTCTGTATTCTATTTTTCCACCCGTATTGGCAGAAGCATCAATACTTTGGGTAGCGGTGGCTACAATTGAGCCTCCCGTGCCTGCCTTAGCATATACGCGTTCTCCTTCCAATCGGAAGCCATCAAATCGTCCGCCTGTATTGGCACCTAGTCGCTGAGATTTAGCATAGCCTTCGACTTCTATGATGCCACCTTCTCCCACACTGGCTTCTAAGGCTTCTACTTGAAGGTCACATTCGATCCTTCCGCCCGATGAGGCTTTTAGGTATATTTGATCTCCGATGATAGTTTCTCGGGCATAAATTCTTGCCCCAGCCGTAGCGCGCACTTTTCGCAGCATTTTGTAGCTAATGACGACTTTTACCTCCTCATTATTGAACTGCTTGCTCGTAC
>CAJXUM010000913.1 GCA_913060855.1 uncultured Lewinella sp.
TACGAGATCAGCCTCGGTCTCGTGGGCTCGGAGATGTGTATAAGAGACAGTAAAATAGGTGAGGTAGGGGCAAAAAAAGGTCCCACCTTTGAAAGGCGGGACTACTTAAAAACGCGCTCTCTAAAATTGGAAAGTATTCTTAAATATCTTTAATCGGGATGAATTCAATGGCTAAATTAACAAACTGTGCAGAATTCACCAATTTTTTTGCTAGTTTATTAAAACTACCCCGGCGACCTATAGGACCCGGGGCAGTCCACACACTATGAGAACACCCATTTTTTCTTTTAAAGGATCTTCATTTTGACCCTCATATGTAAAGACGTTTTTTTAGGAAAAAAAGTTATGTGGTTAAATGTTATTGTTTTTAACAAATCATAGTGAAGATGCATTAAGTATTTGTAAATCAGTATGTTAGGTGATAGCGTTTGCGCTTTTGGAAGAATCTTAAGATGACGTTAAAAATATTAATTGTCCGGGTTTTTACTTATTTTCCCTCAAATATTTAAGTCTAATACATTGATTAAAAATAACAGTGTCCAGGAAATCATTGAAACCGCTAGGGTAGAGGACGTCATTCAAGATTTTGTCAGCTTGAAGCGGAGAGGAGCCAATATGATGGGCCTTTGTCCCTTTCATAATGAGAAAACGCCTTCCTTCGTGGTTTCGCCTGGTAAGAATATATACAAGTGTTTTGGATGTGGCCGAGCTGGTGGACCGGTTCAATTCTTGATGGAGCATGAAAGTTTTGCCTTTCCTGAAGCGCTCCGTTATTTGGCTAAAAAGTATGGGATTGAGATTGAGGAAACACAGGCTTCACAGGAAGAAATCATAGCTCGGCAATACTTAGATAGCCTGTACTTGGTGAATCAATTTGCTAAGGAATATTTTCAAGATCAATTATTCAAGACAGACCTGGGAAAAAGTATCGGCCTCAGTTATTTCAAGAAAAGAGGGTTCCGGGAAGAAACCATTAAAAAGTTTGGATTAGGTTTTACCACGGATCAACGAGATTCTTTCACGCAATTAGCCATGAAAACGGGCTATACTTTAGATTCACTGAAAAAATTAGGACTAACCAGTAAATATGATCGGGATTTCTTCCGAAACCGAGTCATGTTTACGATTCATAATCTCTCCGGGAAGCCCATTGCTTTCGCGGGTCGTATTATGATCAAGGACGCTAAGGCTCCTAAATACATTAACTCCCCCGAAACTGAAATATACCATAAGAGCAAAGTGCTCTATGGTGCCTATTTTGCCAAGCAAGCGATACAACGACAGGATGAGTGTATTCTGGTTGAAGGTTATACGGATGTCATTTCCCTGCACCAGGCGGGTATTGAAAATGTAGTTGCGGCCTCCGGTACTTCATTGACGACCGATCAGATTCGACTCATCAAGCGATATACTCCCAATGTTAAGATACTTTTTGACGGTGATTTTGCCGGACTTAAAGCAGCATTGCGAGGAATCGATTTAATCTTGGAGCAAGATTTGAATGTAAAGGTCGTCCTCTTGCCCGATGGGGAAGATCCCGATTCGTACCTGCAGTCGATGGGCACCACTGCTTTTAAAACATTTCTAGAAGAGTCAGCCCAAGATTTTATCTTTTTCAAAACCAACCTGCTGTTAAAACAGGTAGGTAACGATCCGGTCCGGAAAACGGAACTCGTTAAGGATATTGTTACGAGTATCAGCAAAATCCCTGATCCCATCAAGCGAAGCTTGTATATTAAGGAATGCGCTCGTTTGGTAGATGTGGAGGAACAATTATTGATTAATGAAATCAATAAGATCGTTAGTAAGCGGCTCACGAAGCATCGAGCCAATTCGGATAAGGGGAGCCTGCACAAGGTAGAGGCCAAACAACTGTCGGATTCATTGGAAGTGCCGACAGCACCGGCGAAGGAAGCTTCCGTTATTGGCGATGAGTTTCAAGAAAAAGACATCCTCAGAATATTAATAGCTGGTGGTGCTGAATTATTCGATAAAGAGGAGAAGGTAACAGTAGCGGCTTATATCCTGAGCAATATAGAGGATGTCATCGATGATTTTGACAACGCAAATTACCAAAAACTGGCTAAGCTAGCCCAAGAGCAAGTAGCTGCAGGAAATGAATTATCTACCCAATTTTTCATTCAGCATCCTGATCCCACCATCCAGCAATTGGCGATTAATCTAATTACCAGCCCTTATGAATTGAGTGAGAACTGGGAAAAGCGATTCGAAATCACACTACAGACTCAGAAAAGTCCCGAACTCAATTTTACCTTAGACAGTGTACAAGCCTTGAAGCGTTTCCGATTGAGGAAGATTGTAAAGATGTGCCAAAAAAACCAAGAAGAAATTAAAAGTTTATCCGCGAAAGGGGATGTAGAAAAGATGATGATTCACCTGAAAGTTCAAGTAAAATTGACAGCTATCCGAAATGATTTGGCCAAAGAATTAGGTACAGTCGTCCTATAATAGCCGTAACACCTGCCGATATTGTAGCCGCTCTCTTATTTATTAATGGTAGGTAAGTTTAAATGCTAAGAAGCTTCATCGGCCATTAAACCATAAACTTCTCAACACTTAAACTTTCCAACAGGATTGGCCCTGTCCTTACTTATGCATTCTTATTGATGCAATTCAAATCCTCAAAAGCTTGTGTCAAGCGTTTCACGAAAGTGCCTTCACCTGCGCGAAGCCATTTACGAGGATCATAATATTTCTTGTTTGGCACATCATCACCATCAGGATTACCAATTTGCGTTTGCATGTATGCTTTCTTCGCTTCATAGTAATCTCTCACACCCTCCCAATATGCCCACTGCATATCCGTATCGATGTTCATCTTAACTGCACCGTATTCAATTGCTTCTCGGATTTCTGCTTGAGATGAACCTGATCCACCATGGAATACAAAGTTGATCGGATTATCATCAGCGATATTGAATTGCTGCTTGATGTGTTCTTGAGAGTTTTTCAAGATGATAGGTCGTAGCTCTACATTACCGGGCTTGTATACACCATGTACATTACCAAAAGCAGCTGCTACGGTAAAACGGTGACTAATTTTGCTCAACTCTTTATAGGAAAATGCTACTTCTTCTGGTTGAGTATATAAGCGAGAACTATCAATATCCGTATTATCTACGCCATCTTCTTCTCCACCTGTTACACCCAATTCGATTTCCAATGTCATTCCCATCTTGGCCATGCGCTCCAAGTACTTGGCAGAAACTTCAATGTTTTCATTGATAGGCTCTTCTGAGAAATCTAACATGTGCGAACTGTATAGGGGATAACCACGAGATTCGTAGAATTTCTCTCCGGCATCGAGCAAACCATCGATCCAAGGAAGTAGTTTCATCGCGCAGTGGTCGGTATGAAGAATGACAGTGACACCATAAGCCTCGGCCATGGTATGAACGTGCATAGCTCCAGAAACACCGCCAAGAATAGCTGCTTGCTGGTTTTCATTAGAAATTCCCTTACCGGCATAAAAAGAAGCACCGCCATTAGAGAATTGAACAATCACAGGCGAATTAACAGCCTTTGCTGTTTCCAAAACCGCATTAATGGAATTGGTTCCTACGACATTTACAGCAGGGATGGCAAAATTATGCTCATTGGCATAGTTGAGTAATTCCTGTCTCTTATACACATCTGACGCTGCCGACGAAGAGGATAGTGTA
>CAJXUM010000914.1 GCA_913060855.1 uncultured Lewinella sp.
GAGATCAGCCTCGGTCTCGTGGGCTCGGAGATGTGTATAAGAGACAGCAAAAACATAACGGTGATTGCACTTAGGTTGGGTGAATACGAATGGACGGAGTCATTCATTACAAATTACAATCACAAGCTTCCAGAAGATTCTAGGGAAAATGCAGTGACTTATAATTTGGCCCAACTCTACTTCTACCAAAAGAAGTATGATAAAGTGATTCAACAATTAAGCAATGTAGAATATGAAGATGTTTCGTATAATTTGAACTCGAAAACGATGCTCATTGCAACATACTATGAAATAGACGAAATTATTCCTTTATACTCTTTATTTGATAGTTTCAATGCCTACCTAAATAGGAATAGAAAAATTCCAGAAGACCGAAAAAAGTATTACAAAAACCTCATTAAGTATACTAAGAAAATGACCAAAATGCCTCCTAGTGATACAAAGGCTCTAGAAAAACTAAAAAATGAGATTTCTGCTACTCCTAATATTGTGAATGTGAACTGGCTGCGCGAAAAAATAGCTGAATTAGAATAGCTACACTCTCTATCGGCATGACACTATTAAGGGAAGGCATTTCGGCCTTCCCTTAACTATTTAGAATCCAGCAATATCATCTACAATGACAAAACCACCCTTCACTTCCTTCTCATCAGATGGTTGCAATTCAATACTCGGATTCAAATCTTTGAGCTGTTCAATACTTAATGACATAATTTTTGATTTTCACATATCTTATATACATAGAACACCTAGCACTACAGTAGTACACTGAAGTACATAAAGGAATGTAGAGTTACCGTAAGCCTTAAAATAGGCTTACAAATAGCTCGATAACCTAGCAGAGCTAGAGAATCACAAGCAATAAAACATGTTAATTAGAGATTTTTTAGGAGCGGTTAATTTTAGAGCGCTTCCTTATCGAAACAATAATAGGCATAATATCAACACAAGTCAAGCTCTGTATTAACTTTAACAGCCGACACTAATATACTAGAGACTCCATGTAAAGGTAGACTTCTGAAGTTTTCCCAGCCATAACTCAGCAAACTTCTGAAGTCTTGCTTGTAATAAAAACCTAGCTCCCCAAGCGAACCCGCATCTTCACCGGCTGGTGATCCGAAAAATCAAAGCCCTGATCGACGCCACTCACTTCCAGTACTTCCACATTGGGCGAGACCAAATAGAAGTCAATCAGCGCTACGAAGGTCTTGCCTGGGGTATAGGTGCTATGCGTCTTGCGATTGGTCGGTGTGTTGGGGTCGAAAGCCCAAGTCCAGTCCTGGGGGAGGTAGTCGGCGGGGATATTGATTTGGGTGTAGCCCTCGGTGCGGCCGGGCATGAAGTGATCAGCGGCGAAATGCGGAGGGCATTGGTTCCAGTCGCCACCTACGATGACATAGTTACCTTTGGCGTACTCAGCGATCAGCAGATCTTTCAGGAAAGCCATTTGCTGCTTCTTGATTGCTCCGCCTTCATCGTAAGCAGAGTGATGTATATTCATGACGATCAAGTCACCGGCCTTGTCTGTAGGATAACGATGAATAGCAATGCATCGATCTAATTGAAAAAGACGAGTTGGCCATTCAAAAGTACCCGGTAATTGGTAGCGGTCTGCAGAACTCGCTTTGAAACGGCTGTAGGTTGCCAATCCGCTATCCGTCTTTCCATATACATGCCAAGGCTCCATGACTGGAATAGGTACACGTCCCACCTTATAATTCGTCGCAAAATGAGCATCGAAATTTGGGCGAGCCTCCGCCAAAGCCTCAAACTGATTGAAGTAGTAACTTCGTTTGGAGGATAAATCGACTTCCTGCAGTAGGAAAAAGTCGGCCTTATTTTGGCTAATGTATTCGATGATCCCTCGGTTATTTTTTTCGACCATCTTCTTAGTAGCCTGTACCATTTTGCCTTCAGAGAACAATTGAGACCCATTAGCATCATAGAAAAACTCGCTCTCCTTTCCAAGGCCGCCAAAGCCGACATTCCAGCTTACAAAGCTTAATTCATCACTTGTAACTAGATCCACCTCGGCAGTCTGATGATCAGGTAAAGGCTCAACCATCTCAGGTTGATAATCAGTGAGTGTTCCGTGAATGAGTACCAATAAAATGTATAATACAGCTACCAGCGATAGGGCCCCGACAATTAGGATGACGGTTCTCAGGTTTGAAAGTGTCATTAAAAAGTAGTTTTTGTTATTACGAAAACTCTTGTGGTTTGTTTGGAGTGCCTGGGGTAGTAAAGTGAGTGGCTTGCTGGAGGTTGGAGATCGATAATAGTCCATCGTTTTGTGGTCGATGATCCATAGATTATTACTTAGTGAGACGAATTAAATAAGTTGCGCCAGAATGCGTAGTTATTTTTTCTTCTCACTTATCTATATACAACAACTATCTCTCGTCCAAGCTTTTCAGCTTGCCGGTAAATCGCTGGGGTACTTAAAAAGTCTGTCAAATATAGTCATATCTATCAAATGATGCTAGCGGTGGATAACTAAGCAGTTAAATTTATTCGGCCAGTCTCTGTAGAGGCTTGCTTTAGTGCTTGGTACTCCCACCGGTGATGGCTGTCTTATTAGCAGTCATCAATCCTAGTGTCGGGGATGGATGCAGGTGGGAAACGCCTGCGTCGGCGGGGCTAGTGTCGGGGATGGATGTAGGTGGGAAACGCCTGCATCGACGGGGCGAACCTGGCCAATAAATTGGCCGGTTACGGGGAGAGCATGTCCTCCATGCCGTAGAACCCTTGTTTACCTACCATCCATTCAGCGGCGGCGAGGGCGCCACGGGCAAAGCCTTCTCGGGAATGAGCGGTATGGGTAATCGTGATGTTATCGACGGTAGATTGATAGGCAATTTCGTGCGTACCTGGTACCTTATCTATCCTTTTGGAAATAATAGGCAGGTCCTCCCTATTAGTGGCTGCACTATTTACCCAATCTTTCTTATGGGGCAATTCCGTTAAGATTCCTTCTGCTAAGGTAATTGCTGTACCGCTAGGCGCGTCTAGCTTTTGGGTGTGATGAATTTCTTCCATACTTACCTCGTATTGACCATACTGCTTCATCATTTTGGCCAAATATCGGTTGAGCGCAAAAAAGATATTGACGCCGATACTATAATTGGAGGCATAAAACAAACCGCCTTGGTATTTTTCTACCAATTGTTGGGCTTCTTCTAAATGCTCCAACCAGCCCGTCGTACCACTTACAATCGGCACACCATTTTCCAAACAGCAGACAATATTCTGAAAAGCACTTTCAGGACGGGTAAACTCAATGGCCACGTCTACCTGATCCAGGTTTTCAGGATTTAAGTCCGATCCATTATTCACATCAATACGCAAAACAACTTGATGGCCCGCTGCCAATGCCAGCTGTTCAATCGTTTTTCCCATTTTCCCGTATCCGATCAATGCTATATTCATAACCTAAAAAAAATTGCTCTCCCAGCGTGACTCTTTCAAGAAATCGTCAAAAAGGGGAGAATTATGAAGTAAATATCATTTAAATAATATGCAGGATTCCTCGAGTAGGTTTTCCTGCTTTTTTTATCCTTCTTCCAGTATTTTTTTCAATTCATTAAGCTTCATCATACATTCAATAGGCGTCATATTATTGATGTTTAAATCCACTAGCTGTCTCTTATACACATCTGACGCTGCCGACGAAGAGGATAG
>CAJXUM010000915.1 GCA_913060855.1 uncultured Lewinella sp.
CGAGATCAGCCTCGGTCTCGTGGGCTCGGAGATGTGTATAAGAGACAGCTTTTTCTACTACTTCGAGTAGCTGACGGATGGCTGGAGATTGACCCAAAACAATTGCTTGATGAGGACTAGTAGCCTGCTCATCTTTATCTAGTCGGCCCTTTGCCTTCCTGCGTGAATAACTCACCTGAATGGCAGCCTGTAGGCTGGCAAATAATTTGTCATTATCCCATGGTTTTTGTAGAAAATCAATGGCACCGACCTTCATACCTTGTACAGCCAGTTCGATGTCTCCGTATGCGGTCATGAGTATAATTCCCACTTCAGGGTCCATTTCCCGTATTCTTTTCAACCAATATAGCCCCTCATTACCTGAACGGGCACCGGGGCGGAAATTCATGTCTAGTAAGATGGCATCATAAGGCCGGGCCGCCATCAATTCCGGGATTTTCTCCGGATGGGAGGCCGCCTCCACAGACTGAAAGCGCTCCCTAAGCAGCAGTTGCAGGGCGCGCAAAGTGCCACGGTCATCGTCGATCAGCAAAAGATGATGCTTTTTACTAGCCATTGAGCATGATATTATACGTTCTAAGATAGGATATTAAATATAAGCGAGTGTCAAAAAAATGGACAGTCGACTGTCTATTTTTTTGACGATATTTCTGTGGATAAATGCTGGCAATGATATGATAAATTTAAAAAGAAGAATATTTGTGAGTCTTATTTGCATGCGGGATACGTCGTATTTAATTGATTTTAAGTTGATTACGCTGTGTTTGTTTCGTGTTCTATCTCTGTTTTGTGGACAATTTAATGACAGATTGGGATCGGTGGCATTCTATTTGAATTATAGCCATCGAAGCGATCAGGATAAAGTGGATACCGCTAAGAGCTTGTTTGGAGGTAGGGTTTGGAAGCGAAGATATTCAGTTGAGGGTTCTCGCAAAGCTCATTTTAGAGTGCATAGCATCGCTACGGACGAAAAAATAGCTGTAGCGAGGTTCCTTAAATGAATATTTGCAGCCCGAATGACTACCTCCAAACAAGCTCTAATCATTAAAATTAGGATCAAATGTTGAGATTTCACTTCAAAGAAGCGTTTAGGAATATTATCTCTGCCCGACCCCATTCCTTTTTGAATATTTTGGGGCTAAGCCTGGGTTTGAGTTGTTCGCTTTTTCTATTTAAATATAGTCAATTCGAATGGACTACAGACCGCTTCCATGAAGGGATAGACGATATTTATTTTGCTACTATTCGACCGACCCCTATGAGTCAGCCTGAACATATAACCCCAGGCCTATTTTTCCAAATTGATTACGGTCTCTATCCAGAAGTAGTCAACCATTCAACTATCATCTTATATGGCAATGAAAACATTGAACATCAAGAAAAAGCAATAAAAGCAGAGGTACTGGTTGCTGATAGTACCTTTTTCCAAATTTTTGATTTCCCCTTGAAAACAGGAGTCTCAGAAGATATCCTCCATGATCCCCAGAGCCTTTTGATAAAGCCAGCAGTAGCCCGAAAGCTCTTTGGTGATGAAGATCCGGTCGGCAAGGTGATCCGCTTGCAAGGGGCACAGTTTGTAGTGGCTGGTTTGCTGGATAAATGGCCGAAAAACAGTAGTCTCAATTTTGAAGTTATCGTCTCTTCTCATGCTAAAAAACATTGGGGAAGGTCTGGATTGGAATGTATTCGACTGCGGCCTGGAGCGAGTATTGAGCCGATCAATACTGCGCTGGAGTTTTCCGGAAGAGACCATCCCCAATTTCCCGAAAGTTCTTTAAAATTTGTTCCGTTTTCAGGTCTATATTTCAACACTTCCATATTATCCGACCATGCAATTCGCAACGGGAATTTGAGAAACGTATACATCTTATTGCTAGCTGCCTTCTTGATCTTAGGAATCAGTCTATTCAATTACGTCAATATTTTTCTAGCTATTCTCATTCGTCAGTCCAAAGATTTTGGGGTGAAAAAAGTCTTTGGAGCTGCGCGTATAGAGATCGGATTGGAGATCATCTTGCAGAATTTATTGAGTAGCCTGCTGGCCGTCTGGCTTTCTGTCGTTTTGATCCTCTATTTAACGCCCTGGTTGCAAAGCTTCGCGGAAAAACCTATCGCCTTGTCGTTCCCAGAAGATCTTGGCTATGCCCTGGTTCTAATTGCCGGACTGACTATTATCCTCTCCATTTATCCCATCTTGCGGATACCCCGCATTACTTCTATGGAATTACTGCAGGGTAGATTTAGTGGATTCAAAAAATCCGTATTTCGCAAATGGGTAATCGGTATACAGTTTGGAGTTGCCATTGTGTTGTTAATTGCTTCGTTTTCTTTTCATCGCCAGATTCGGTTTATGTTGAATAAGGATTTGGGCATCAAGAGCAATCAAATTATCAAAGCAAATTTCAATTTTCAGCGTCCACTTGGTCTAGTAATACCTCCTGAGGAGAAAAGCGAAGAGGCCAGGCAGAAATATCAGCAACACATTGACGAAGCGAAGGCAAAAATAAAAAGCGCTGTTACCCATGTCCTCAATGCCATCGAAGCCAATCCCACTATAGCAGATCTCTGCTTCGGAAGCACACCTCTTGACACCTGGGAGGCTCCCTGGAAAAACCTAAACGGAGGGGAATATCATACTATTCATGGCTATAGTGTGACTCCTAATTTCGAAAAACTATATGGTTTAGAGGTGCTGGAAGGTCGCTTTTTTGACCGAGAACAGGATCGGAGCAGGGAATCAAAGGTGGTCATCAATGAGAGCGCTATGCGCTATTTCGGGTTTAAGAATCTTGCGGGAGCTAGGGTAGCTAACTCCTATTGGGGGGCTGAAGAATCACCTTTTGACGTCATCGGGGTTGTTAAGGATTTTCATTACCAGCATCTGTCTCATTCTATTGCTCCGCTGGTCCTGTTCTATCACGACGACCGGGGTGATGCGGACTATATGATGCGAATCGCGGACGGAAAAGACCAGGAGGCGCTAAGTTTTTTACGCCGTCTTTACGAGGAGGGTAATCCCAATAATGAATTTAGTTTTACCTACTTCGACGAGGAAGTAAAGGAAATTTATCAAGAAGACCAACGCATCGCTTCCATTTATACCTTATTCACTATCGTCGGCATGATCATTTCAGTTTTTGGCTTATTCAGTATTTCCTTGTTCGAAGTCCAGCAGCGGGTGAAAGAGATTGGCGTGCGCAAAGTCAATGGGGCATCGACCGTTCAGATTATGTCTTTATTGCTGCTTCGTTTTCTCAAAGTCATCGGACTGGCCTTCCTGATCGCTTGTCCTGTCGCCTGGTGGGGAATACACCAATACCTGAAAAATTTCGCCTTCCGGGCACCAGAAAATGCCATGATCTATCTGCTTGCTGGCCTGATCGCATTATTGATCGCCCTGATAACGCTGGTCGGACAGACCTATCAGACTGCCTCAGCCAATCCAGTGGATTCTTTGCGGCATGAGTAGCGACTCGGGTTTTTCGTCCCGTAGTTGATAGGATAGAAAAAATAGTGGGAAGACTTGTACCTCATTCACTTCTTAAGAATCTACCGGGTTCATCAGGGCTTGCGCTCCTGACCTTTGTGTTTACCAATGTGAGCATAATTTCTATCTGTATTCTCAATCAGCATTCATTTTAAAGTTTTGCTTGCCTCTACCAAATGACGCACAACGGCAG
>CAJXUM010000916.1 GCA_913060855.1 uncultured Lewinella sp.
GAGATCAGCCTCGGTCTCGTGGGCTCGGAGATGTGTATAAGAGACAGAGTTATTACAATTAACTTTTCTTGAGGTGTACGGGGATCAGGTATTGACCAGCCATAGCTACGCCATTTTGGACAATTGGGTTAACACGTTCTAATTTTTGTAATTCCTGGATTAAGGCGGAGGCAATTGGGTTTTTGCAGCTTTCCATGGTCGTAATATGCTGTAATATCCCGTTCCTATCTATCTCAAAAGCAATTGTAAATTCTACATCTGAGTTATAGTATTCCAAAAATTCTGAGGCTACAGCTAGGTGTTCGTTTAAGTACTGATTAATGCTTTGGAGTACTTCTCTTTCATTGCTCACTTTTTTGACGGTTCGATTTTCACTACTCAGTATATCGGTGTTAGCGAGTAATGAGCTGGTTTCTTGTGCACTTAGGGTACTGGTGATGAATAGTGCTAAACAGGCGAATAGTAAACTAGGCAATGTGTTTTTCATAATATCAGGTTTAAGAGCTTGTTTGTAGATAGCCATTTGGGCTACAAATATGTACTTACGGAACCTCCCCACAGCTATTTTTCGGTCCGTAGCGCTGCTATGCACCAAAAAATGAGCTTTGTGAGAACCCATAATTAAATATTTTCGCTGCCAAAGCCTACCTCCAGACATGCTCTAACAGTGGTGAATAAATTTTTGCTCTAATACAATTTTTAGGATTTGCTTTACGGGGGCAAGTTCCTTAGTCAAGTACTTTTTGGAAGACTGTAGCTTGGCCCAGTAGAGCAACTGTATACTGATGTGCTGCTTGTTCATAAAAAAAGGGCTTAAAATTGTACACGGTATAAGAAATCGGGGAAAAAGCCGATCTGGTTGGTCTGATCTACATTTTGCGTCAAGCGATTGTATTGTCGGATAAAGATGTTTTCCCGGTTGGTTACATTTTGTAGGTCAAGATAAAACTGGTGAGAAATCTTTTTCTTATCGCTATTGAGTTTGATTCCCAGTTTCAGGTCCCAGCGGAAGTAGTCATCGTATTGCAACGTAAAAGCTTTGTCTTCTTGTAATATTTCGACACCAAATTCTCTGGAAGCCTCCAAATTTACCGGCGTATACCAGCGGCCACCGGAGGTAGTCAACTTTGTATCGATGACGAAAGCGTGTCGTTTGTCCTTTCCAATTTTGAATTCTTTACCGGCTAAGAAGTTAACCACATAGCCATTATCAAAGGGGGTACTTCGTTCTATCCCATCGCTTCCTTCATACTTACTTTCAAAGAATGAAGCGGTTGTGAGCAGGTGGTATCCTTTACTATAAAACTTCTCCAAGGTGATTTCGACACCTCGGTTGTAAGCCGTGCCTTCGCTGACTAGAGCCGTTTTATCATCAGAGAACACAAAGGAAGCCCCTTCTGTCAGCGTAGAATAACTAGTGGGATCTTGCTCAATAGGAGCGCGATCGATATCTTGGTAATATACTTCTGTTTTTAATCGCCAATCTTTTCCCAACTTAGCATCATAGCCTAACACATAGTGTTGGGAGCGTACAAAGTCTAGATTCTCATTGGTACGAACGAGCTCACCTTCTACGTCTTCATTGAGGAACAGGATAGGTAGGGGAGCGGTTTGATTATGCATACCATACCCCAATGTTAGTTTATGGCTCGGACTGGCGGCATAGGTAAGCGAAGCACGTGGCTCTATGACAAATTGCTCATTGAGTGTGGCATACTGCCCATGAATACCCGCATTGAAACTGAGGGCATCTGTCAAACGATACTTTGTCTGTACAAAAGGTTGTACAAGCCCGAAGCTACCATTGAAATCATATACGGTAAACCAGTCGGGTTCGCCATTGCCATTCAAGTCTGGTCGACCGTCACGGTCTAAGAAAGTGGCATCATTTCCAAAATTTTCATACAAGACTCCTGCCCGTATAGTCTGTTTAGCATTAAGTTTGGAATTCAAGTAAGAAGAAATAGTGAAGCGCGTTTCGCTGTTATCCACCTCCGTGATGCGTAACTTTTTCTCAGTGGGTGTATCGAGCTCGAAGTAGCGATCTTGTTCGAAGTTATTTCCTCGGAAGGAACCACCAATAACTGTTCTTAGATAGGTGTTTTTACCAACGATTAGATTATGCTTTAGCCCTACTAAGCCAAAACTTCCTTTTACATAGGCATCTTCGTCCTCTGCTGCGAATAGGTCATCGGGATCAATATCTTCACCCAGGAAAGTAATATCAGACTGGCCCCCGATACCAAAAATGGTGAACTTACCGGCATTGGTATTGCCTAGATCTACTTTGAAGGAAATATCCTGGTAGTTTGGGGTAGCTGTCGTTCCACCTGCCGATCCAATCAGGCCGATGAAGGAGTAGCGACCAGCGACTACATAAGAACCGCCTTTTTTGCCGACAGGTCCTTCCACCATCCCTTCTAATCCACTAAAGGCACCTAATTGAAAGGTATATTCTGTGTTATCTTTATTTCCATTTCTAAAGCCTAAGTCAAACACACCTGCATTAGCATTGCCATATTCGGCAGGAAAGGCTGAGGTGAGGAAGTCGGAATTGCGGAGAAGGTTAGGATTCAGTGCACTAACTGGACTCCCTGTCGTCCCGAAGGTTGAAAAGTGATTGGGGTTAGGAATGGGAATACCTTCTAATCTCCACAATACGCCGGTGGGAGAGTTGCCTCGAATCACGATATCATTGCGCGAATCATCAGGCGCTGAAACTCCCGCAAAATTGGAAGCCAAGCGAGCTACATCACTACGACCACCAGAGTAGCGGTTGACCTCTTCTACCGAAAATTGACGAGCAGAGACGGTCGCCATTTCATTTTGCGCTTGATCCTTGATAGTTTCTGCGGTGACGACTATTTCTTGCATCTGGTTGACGCTTTCTTGCAAACCGATATTGAGGATTACATCTTTACCACTTCCTACCTCGATATTAGGTAAGGTAAGACTTTCATAGCCTAGATAACTGACTCTAATGACACTCCGGCCTAGCGGGACATTAGTGAGGCTGAAGTAGCCATCTATATCGGTGACTGCTCCTGTGGAAGCATCAACATTGATTAACTCTATCGCCGCACCAATTAAAGGGAGCTCGGATTGTTGGTCCAAGACTGTACCTTTAATGGTCCCTGATTGGGCCTGAACAGCCAGCGTAAGGAGGAGAAAACTAATGGTACTGAATAATAACCGCATGGGTGAAAATATTTTAGGTTTTAATGGATGACTCAAAGATGGGGGAGATGCGACCTCTGCGAAATGTAAAAAAGCTGGATTGCTTTTTTTATGGGTTGGAATGCGTGCGCGGGCTATTGTCGATGAAAAACACCGACAATAGGTCCTGCTGAAGCAACAACTTCTCTCCTCGGGTGTTACACCATAAAGCACGATTTAAATGGAGGAATTTCTGAGTACGCCCTTTACGGAACCTTACTACTTTTTCAGGTTGACCACGATTATATTCCTGATTACGTTTATCCGTTACCTAGTCGTATCGGGGGTATATCATTATATCTTCTTTGTGTGGCTGCGAAAGGCTTTCGCGGGGAGGGTCATCACGAAAAAGGTGATGGATGCTAAGCAAATGCGATTGGAGGTATATCGTTCCTTTTTGACTTCTTTTATATTCTCTTTTTCAGGTACTGCTCTGGCTGTCTCTTATACACATCTGACGCTGC
>CAJXUM010000917.1 GCA_913060855.1 uncultured Lewinella sp.
CCTTCTCTGACAATTTTTGTGGTCAGCTTAAAGTGAAGATCATAAGCGATTGATAGTGAGCATTGATCAAATTTTTAGCTGACTCCAAGCACGAAAATTGTCAGAGGACCAAATAAATTTAGTCCGATGAAAAACACACTTCTAATAACCCTAATACTCCTACTGTTCGCGTGTCCGCTGCTATATGGCCAATATCAAATTGGGTTAATCCCAAATGTTAGCCCAGATAGAGGCATTTATAAAAAAATCGGTTACACTGAAGTGGACATCAAATACGGTAGCCCAGCGGTAAAAAACAGGGAAGTTTGGGGCCACATGGCTGCCTATGATCAGGTATGGCGAGCTGGGGCTAATTACGCGACAACCATTGAGTTTAGCGAAGCCGTTCAGATTGAAGGCCAAGCCCTACCCAAAGGTAAATATGCCTTATTTATCATACCCCGAGCAGCAGATAAATGGACCATCATCTTCAGTACAAAGAGCAAACAATGGGGCGCTTTTCGATATGATAGCGCTACGGATGCCTTACGTGTAGATGTATTACCGCAAACCGGACCCCACCAGGAACAATTGGAATATCAGATTGATCATCTAGGTTTTGAATATGGTATTGTAACGATGGCTTGGGAACGTATCCGCTTGCCATTTGAGGTAAAAACAGATTATGTAAAAGTACTCGCCCAGCTCATTGACGAAAGAGTAAGTCAAGCGGATGAATCGCTAAAATGGGTGATTTACCTACAGGGAGCCGAATACTTAGCCCAACAAAACAAAGATATTCCACTGGCCCTACAATGGATTAACACCAGCGAAAACCTGGCCGCAGAAGTGTCGGAATGGAACAAGCAGTTTTACCCCAAAGCCTATGTTTTAGGGCATGTCTATTGGACAAAGGCCAAGTTATTGGCTTTGAATAATGACTTGGCGGGCGCACTCAAGTATGCCCAGCAGCTCAAGGAAATCCAAGGAGACTACACTTTTTATAAAAAGAAACAAGAAGCCGAAGGCATAGACGAGCTAGAACAAACATGGATAAAGGAGAAAGCCGAAGCAGGTAAAAAATGAGCATTAAGCTATTAGATATCCTCATGCTGGGGAGTCTTTTTCAAGGGCTCATCATTGGCCTAGGGATTCTACTACCCAAAGCATTGAAAGGAACCTTAGCCAAGTACTTGGTTATTCGATCTTGCTCATCACAATTTCCCGAAATGAAGCATTTACCCTACTTAATCCGTATCTCACTATCTAGCATAATCCTTGCTCAACAGTCAAATACTGAAATAAGGAGCAAATGGGGAAAGTATCAAGTAACGAAAAAAACAATTTTAGTTTACCTATTATTCTTATCGATAAGCAGTAAAGCTCAACAGCCAGAACTTGTCATACCCATCGGACATACAGGCTACATATCTTCGCTCGAATTCTCGCCGGATGGCCAATATCTCCTGACTACTGCCGAGGCAGGAGTTGAAGTAGCAAAAATATGGAACCTATCCGGTCGGGAGGTGGCTACCCTTAAGAATGAAATAGGTTGTGCTATGATGGGCAAGTTCTCTCCGGATGGTAAATATATCATTACAGCTTGCGATACTGGATTTTTTCAAGTGTGGGATCGAAAAACAAAAACACTAATCGCTACTGAAACTATAGGTGACAATCTTATTTTTGCAGTAGGTTTCTCTCCAGATGGAACACTCGCAGAAGTAAGCTATGAAGGCGGCACGGAACAATACAAGATTTTAAACAGCGAATTGGAAAGAGTAGGAGAAAAGCTTAGCTATTTTGATGGTAAATTTATCCGCCCGACATATATCAGTTATTCTAAAGACGGGCAACTCATCTTAACTCACAGCTATGAAGCCCCCTCCGCGACCTTACGAAAGGCTGATGGCGCTAAACTTTTAACGCTCCCAGATAGCATTTTTTCTTCGGATATTTCTCCCGATAATAAATACATCATTACTGCGGGTCGGGACGGGCTGATAAAACATTGGACAATTGACGGCCAATTACTAAACTCTTTTGAGCTGGAAGATGAATATAATTCCATTGAGTTTTCTCCAAATGGGAAATACCTGCTAACGAGAGATAAATTCTTCACGTACTTCTCCTATCCCGAAAGGATATATAATTTACAAGGAGAACCAATACCCGCACTAAACAAATATGAAAAGATCGCTATCTCTCCAGATGCTAAAACAGTAGCAGCCATTTCATCAACGGGAGAATTGCTTATTTTAGATATTAATGGCAAAATTATCCGTAACATCTCAAAAAAAATTAGCGAGCCAATACAATCCGTCAGCTTCACGCTTGACGGAAAAAAGCTGCTGAGTCGTAGTGGAAATTTGCCCACGAATAAAGTGTGGGACCTTAACACCATGACCGTCCAGCCCATCAAAATGTTCTTACCTACTGTTTTTTCTCCTGATAATAGTAGGTCGCTCACACTGGGCAAAGACAATACGGCTGTAATTCGTGATGCTAAGGGATGGCCTATACAAGTATTGAAAGGACATAATGCCCCTGTGACGAGCCTCGCATTTTCTCCTAGTAATGCCAATGATCCCGTCGGTGGAAAGCTCATTTTAACGGCTAGTGCAGATTCCACGGCCAAATTATGGAACTTGCAAGGTCAAGAGATTCATTCCTTCCAGTGGGAACCCCAGTTACATGGGGCAAAAAATGGAGGTGCGGAACCTGCCACTTTTTCCGCCACTTTTTCTAATGATGGGGAAAGTATTTTTATGAGAAACCACACTAATTATCAACTGCAGGAATGGGACCTTGCTACTGTAGACCAGGGAATACTGCCCCCTTCTCCTACATTAGTCTATCCCACAATTAAAGAAGAACCCATTTTGTCTCTTTATCAGAACTTAGGAATTTCTACTGCCAATGGTGCCATTGTAGATGAAGTTCTTACCAATTTGACACCTATCCCAGTACCTAAAAAAACAGGGTTCCCTATGGCTTTTGCTCCGGATGGCCCGGAAATAATGAAGGCTACCCCGAATTATAAGGTAGCACTACTGGATCCAACTGACGAGACTAAATTAGATCGTTTTGCTTCCAGAATCAGTTGGTCAAATAGAATAGCTTTTTCAGCTGATGGGACAAAAATAGTTTCGGCTACTCATCCCAAATATCACGTCCGACTCTGGAGTAGAGATGGCCAACTTTTGCAAAGCCTGCAAGGACACAAAGGAATGATCCATTCCGTTACTTTTTCACCAGATGGACAGCACATTTTAACCGCTAGTGCAGATGGTACTGCCCGCATGTGGGATATGATGGGGAAGAAAGCTGCACGTTTTAAAGGTCATTCAGGCGAGGTCACTACCGCTGCTTTTTTCCCAGATGGAACCAAAGTGGTAACGGCTGGTCAAGATGGAATGGCAATAATTTGGAATTTAAAAGGAGAGGTGATTAAACGGATACCAGTATGGGAAGAAGGAGGCATCGATGCCCTTGCCATTGCACCAAATGGCAAAGAATTTGTAGTTGGCCAAGATGGTAACGAACACAACCTAAAAATAATAGCCTTAAACGGTACAATCCTAGATTCTTTTACTTCCGCTAATAATTATATTAGTAAGCTTCATTTCTCCGACTGGGACGGTGCCCAGCATCTGTCTCTTATACACATCTCCGAGCCCACGAGACCGAGGCTGATCTC
>CAJXUM010000918.1 GCA_913060855.1 uncultured Lewinella sp.
CGAGATCAGCCTCGGTCTCGTGGGCTCGGAGATGTGTATAAGAGACAGAACCTGAGCTGGATTTGATCTCGCCCTTGAAGATTTTAATGGCACCGCCACCGCCGCCACTAGCCACCATGATTAGGTGCCAACTATTTCCGTTATCCTTAGAGAGGAGCACTCCTGTGCCGCCACCGCCGCCAGCTCCAATCCCTCCTGCAGGAATTGAATCTATTTTTTCTTTTTGTCCTCGATTCCCAATGATGAATCGCAGAATCGAACCCGGAGGTATTTGCCCAAAACCAGTGCCAACATCAAAAGTGGCACTGATAGTAGCTCCTTCTCCGCCGTTCACTCTTTGGGTTCGAGCGGTATTAAATCGATCATAATAATTATACTCAATCCAACCTCCATCAGCTCCTTCCGCTTCTAAATTTAACTGGCCAGAATTCATAGTTCCTGGGATGGTAAAATCTAGGTATCGTTCCACGTCTGCCTCGATGATATTTACCGTTCCATCGGTGATCAATGCTTGTTGACTAAAACCTGTTTTCGAACTTCCCAAAAAAGCAATCAACAAGAAAAGACTTGATGTGTATTTGAAGGCATGTATTGGTTTCATTTTCTTCGTTTTATGATAGGGATTATGGAATTAATTCAATAAGTGCTTTATACACTACTTGCTACCCGATACTCCAGCCTAGCGCCACTTGAATTATTTAGGTAAAGGCTTCTCAAAATTATCTTTCATCCGCCAGGCAACCAATAGCGAAACTGCTGCTGCGGCTACGATGTACCAAGCAAAAGCAAGATCGTTGTGCTGTTTTTGAATCAACCAAACCGCTACCATGGGTGTGGTACCTCCAAATATGGCATAGGTCAAATTGTAGCCTACACTGACGGCACTAACTCTAATGTTACGTGGGAACATTTCGGTCAGGGTAGCTGGTATTGGAGCAATATAAATGGAGATGATTAAGGCCATGCCTAGTTCTCCTGCAAGAATCATGGTTTCACTCTGGTGATGCATCAACCAGATCAAGGGATAGGCAAATATCACCATAGCAATGGCAGCCGTAATCAGCAAAGGTTTCCGGCCAAATCGATCTGATAGGTAAGCAAAGAAGGGTACGGCAATCAAGAACATAACCAAGCTAATGGAATTGAGCCGTAGAGCCATCGTCCGCGATTCATGAACGTAATCTACCAACCAGCTCACCACAAATACAAAAATGGCATAAAAGGCCACGGCTGAAAGTAGATTCAAGCCACTCACTGTAAGTACTTCCCGCCAGCTTTTACGCATGACCTTTAGGGGATTGTCTACTTTTTCTCCTTCTGAGATGGTTTCCGGCATATGCCGACGAATTAAAAAACCGACTCCGGCTAATAATATCCCCAATAGGAAAGGAATACGCCATCCCCAACTAAGTAGTTGTTGCTCATCAAGCATACCCGTAATCATAGATCCTAATAGAGAACCCAGCAAGATGCCTCCTGTAGCGCCTAATAGTGATGTACTGGCAAAAAGACCGCGTTTCCCTTTTGGGGCGCTTTCAGCGAGATAAACGATGGAACTAGTAAACTCTCCACCAACGGATAGTCCTTGCAACATCCTTAGGAGTACTAAAATAACAGCGGCTCCCATCCCAATTTGAGCATGGGTAGGCAAAATTCCAATAATAAAGGTGGGGATCGCCATTAGCAGTACAGAAATATTGAGTGCTCTTTTTCGCCCGATTCGATCACCGATATGGCCAAAGATAGCTCCCCCAATAGGACGCATCATAAACCCGGCTGCAAAAGCGCCGAAAGAAGCGATCAGTGAAGTTGTTGGGTCTTCCGAAGGAAAGAATAACTTTCCAAGAATTGGTGCAAAAAAACCATAAATAGCAAAGTCATACCACTCTAAGACATTTCCCATAATGCCGGCAAGAATGGTCATCGTTCTACTTTTGCGGGTGTGCTGGTTTATCGGTTTCATGGTTAAAAGAAGTTTATATACACGCTATCTGGTTAGGCAAAATTGAACCTTTTGACCTTCCTGAATTTTGGTTATTGTTTCAAATGAGTGGACTACTGTTCCAGACCTAAGCACTTGTATCTATTCAGTAACCTACTCTCTTAAATGAATCAATGAATTAACATTTTTGCGAAATACTCTAGGGGAAAATTGGAAGACACTTTTAAACAAGCGAGAAAAATACTTTGGATCATTGAAGCCTGCAGCATAGGCTATCTGGCTAATATTCAAGTCAGTTCGTACTAACATCATTTTTGCATGCTGAAGACGAATACTGTTAATAAATTCACTAGTTGATGAATTCGTAAACTTTTTGATATTGCGATGTAGTTGGGAGCGACTTACACCTGCATCACGGCACAGTTCAGTAATCCTGTAATCTTCATCATCAATATTGTCTTCTATGAGAGCTGTTATTCGCTCTATAAAATAATGACGCTGTTTAGACTGAAGGCCAAAATGCTGATCAGGTATTGAAGGGAATCTTGCAGGAATTGAGTTTTTTTGTTCATGGAGATCTTGATCGCCTAAAGAAGGAGCTTTAACCAACTTTAGGTTAGAGCGTCTTACTGATACTTGCCTGCTAGCCAAGAAATCATGTTTCATCTGTACGTGCTGCTTTCTTATGATCATCATGATTAAGAGTTTTGATGTTTGTCAATTCGTTTCGCTGACCATACAAAGTTGAGGATATACTTCCTGGTATGTGGGACCTATTGTTTCAGATGTGTGTACTATTGTTCTCGGCCTTGCACTATTGTTTTTTCAAGCTGCACTATTGTTTTTCAATGAATACTAATTGGGTTTTAACTTACTGATAATCAATTATTTGTACTTGCTAATGTATGACTGTGTTTATGATAGTGTAATTAGGAAGGTACTTTATCAATTTGGGAGGAAATCTTGTGAAAATAGTTGGAATGTAGTGCTTCAATTGTGCTAAATGGTCGGTATTGTATTTTTTTGGGCACAGTAGTCAAGAATAGCGTCTAATAGGAAGCCAGTTTATGAGATATTCTCAGTCCGATAGCAGTAGGGGAGAGGTCCTCAAATTCATGAATAAAAATCTAGGTTTGCCGGATAACTTATCATTAGGTCAGGAGAACTTGACTACCATTCAAAATAATTAAGGCTATCCCGACGGGATAGCCTTAGCTATTTTGAAAATATATTGGATTGAAATTGACTGGCCCCTGTGATGAATTGATGAAGGCCCTTTACCGAACATTTAGGTTATAGCGTCATACTACTGGACAAATACGGTTTATCAGTTGAAAGTTGAAGGTTTAATCCCTGGGGTAAACCTTCAACCCTAAACTGCTAAACCTCGTTGGAGTAAAATGTCCAGTAGTATGTCATAGCGTGACCAACTTCACATTTGTACTTAGTGATTGGCAGCCACCATCTGCTGATTCATTTGGATCGCTCGGGGAACGTCTTCAATAGTCAAGTCCTTAGCAATAATCGTTCGATCAGAATCAAGTAGATAAACATAAGGAGTACCTAGTCTATAGTAGTTTTCAGAAATACTCGGATTATCCTTATCAGTCACATTTATCCAGTTCATCTTATGCTCTTTGATGAAATCCTTCCACTTGTCATCTTCTGTATCTACAGCTACGGCCATGACCTCTAACTGTCTCTTATACACATCTCCGAGCCCAC
>CAJXUM010000919.1 GCA_913060855.1 uncultured Lewinella sp.
GTCGGCAGCGTCAATGTGTATAAGAGACAGATTTTTAAGGAATCATGTTTAACTAAGTTTAAGAAAAATATTATCTTTATTGGACCCAAAAGGTTGAAAATGTAAACCTTTTTTCTGTTTTTACAACTACCCCCCCCCATATTATATAGGCATTGTAGTGCCTATTCCCCTTCCCTTATTTCGGATATAAACTCTCTTTTATTCGCAATACAGTAATGCTGTGTGTGAATATTAATTGTCATATCCAGACTTACTGTGTCATAGCTATATCTATGCCTGCCATTGGCAGTGTGAGCTGGATTAAAAATGAAGGAGAGAAGCAAATTAATTAACCCTATAAAAACGACCCAAACTGGTCTTTTGAACAACAACGAGATTTCACAAACACTAAATGAACAACTATGAACTGGAAAACTACACTACTTTCCATCCTATGCTTTTGTGGGATGATGGAGGCGCATGCGCAATGTATGCCTTCGGTTTCCCCGACTTGTGTGGCTAATGTAACGATGGATCAGGAACTAACAGATTGTCTCGACGTTGGTAATTCGGCTGACATATCTGTTGACGAGACCTTTACTTGTGATCATAATCTATCTGGCAAAACCATTAATTTACAAAAACAAGTAGATATACGCTTTACCGGTAATGTCACAGTGAGTTCCACGACTGTCTTTACAGCTTCTACCGGCAACGCTACTATCCAAGTGGCTGGCCTAATTATTACAGCCAATAACGGTGGAGGAAACGGAAATTTGTCCATTGCTCAACTTAACGCGCTATTAGCACTATTACCTGCTCCTGTTTCACTTGAAACGGCCCTGGCAGCACTCCCCGTAGAATTTATCTCTTTTACAGGAAAGCCAATGAAGGATAAAACCGTGGCAATCAACTGGGCTACCGCAACGGAATCCAACAACAAAGAGTTTGAGGTAGAATACAGTGCGGATGGGAAAGTATTCAAAATGGTAGACAAGGTAAAAGGAGCGGGCTCCACCTTTATTCGCCAGGATTACACCTTTGAGCATCGCACGGCTACCGCCGGTATCAATTATTACCGATTAAAGCAAGTGGATTACGATGGGGCCTTCGAATACTCGGATGTTATTTCAGTTGAGTTATCGACCAAGCTGGGATCTTACCGCTTATTTCCTAACCCGGTAAAAGAGGCTAATTTCTCGATTACATTTCAAGGGGAAGAGGAACTCAATGCTGTTAGATTGTACAATATCACGGGACAGGAAATTAGAATTTCTCCTAGTTTATCTGGTGTGTATCAATTACCAGCGAGTCTACAGAAGGGAACGTATATTGTGAGAATGGAATTAGAAGGAGAGACTTATTTAGAGCGCTTAGTCGTGCAATAAAACAGTGAGGGCTGTGTAAAAAGAATACCCCCAAGTTGAGGCGAACACGGGGGCACGGAGGTTTCTTCTCTGTGCCTCCGTGTCTCAGTGTTCAAATAAAATTGGGGAGTCCAGCTCGGAAGGACTTTTTACACCGCCCTAATTCTATCTAATCCTCATCGATGATAGCATCATCAATGATCTCATCTCCATCCCCATCTAAATCTTCAAATCCGGCTACATTCCCTTCTGATACTTTGGGAACATGAGTGGGATCTTTTTCGATTTTCATATCCTCATTTTCAAAGAGAGAAGTTGATTTCTTTTCCCCTTTCATTTGATAGTCGCCATCCGCAAAGCGTTGCGCTTTATCAAAAAAGCTATCATGGCCACCTAGCAAGCTATCATCGGCCTCTTTGGCTTTTTCTGTAAAAACATCGTCCGAATCCTTTACTTTTTCTGCAGCTTCATCACCCATCTTTTGCGCTTTATGGATGACATCGTCCATATCTTCAGCGGCTGCCTGTTGTGCCTTCTCTACTATACCTTCCGCTTTGTCAAAGATTTTGCCACCTAGTTCTTTTGCCTTTTCAAAAGCACTGCCACCCGTTTCAATAATTTTCCCGCCTAAATCCTCTGCCACATCCATCACTTTGCCACCTACATCTTCGGATTTATCTAAGATTTTACCTCCAATATCTTCTGCTACATCCATGACCTTACCACCTACATCTTCGGCTTTATCCATGACCTTACCTCTTACGCCACTCGTTTTGTCCATAAATTCATCGCCCAAGTTCTTCAACGTCTCTCCGGCTTTATGCGCCGCTTCTTTGATGGCATCGCCTGCTTTTTCTGCAGTGCCCATAGCGCTTGGCCCTTCCGCCTGTAGAGGTTCCTCCATATCGACGATATCATCATCTACAAGCTCATCCTTTATAACATCTGGAACCTCTTCGCTATCATCATCCATCAGATCATGCGCTTTTTCTTTTACCTTTTGGCCAATATCTGAAGCCATGTCCTTGGCTTTGCCAGCAGCTTCTTCGGCCTCTTCCCATATCTTAGCAGCGATATCCTCTACACTATCTTTTGCTTTGTCGACAAAGTCTCCCGCTTTATCCATGGCTGCGCCACCCACTTCTTCCACTTTATCCTTTGCTTTATGTATGAATTCACCGGATTTCTCAGCTATATCGTTTGCGGCATCCTTCCCTTTTTCCACCGCTTTGTCTGCAGCCGATTTACTGACCGCCTTAGCGCCAAACATTAATTTTTTGAGATCATTAATAAGTCCCATGGTTTTTAATTTGATTTTGTTAATAATTTGAGGCAAAATGACTAATATCCCGATAACATTTGCACTGTAGCAAGGAACATAATTTTTGGCAAACAATCAACTTTTTTAGATAGAAGACGATGAGTAATACCCTTTCGTACCGCGAGATACGACCAGAGAAGGCGCTCCAGGAGTATATTTATTGTTATTGGACATTCAGCTATGACCCTGCTGATTCGACCCAAATACTAGCGCATAGTATTCCTCCTGATGGTTGCACCTCCCTGGCTTTTCCCTATCACGCTCAGCTTCCTGAGGGGCAAGTTTCCCTCCTAGGACCGCAAACCAGTATTTTTAGTTTACCCGTTTATCCAGGTACTAAATGCCTGGGGGTACGTTTTATGCCCGGCGTGGTAAAGGCTTTACTAGGTACTTCTCCAAAAGAATGGGTGGATCAAAACATAGATGGCACTCCCTTTTTAGATACCATCACTAGGGCATCGATTAGGGAGAAATGGCCGGCAGAAGACATGGCTTCGGATTGGCTCGACCCCATTTTTAGATCTTGGATTGGAGAGCGTACTTTCGAGTTAGATATGCCCATCCTCAATGCGGTTCGTTTGATTCTTGAAGCAGGTGGAAATGTAAAAACGAGTCATTTGGCGCAGCAAGTCTTCCTCAGTGAAAGACAATTTCAGCGTCGATTTTTAGAAGCAGTAGGATTGTCCCCAAAAATATTTTGTCGAATCAGACGCATGCGCGCCGCCTTGGTAGAAAGGCTATTGGCAGAAAAATCGTATGCCGATATCCTATTTGACCATGGCTACACCGACAAATCCCACTTCAATCGCGACTTCTCCTCCATCGCCGGCCTCTCCTCCGCCGAACTAGAAAAATACCTTCGTCAGATTGAGCATTTAGGGATGGATGGGTAGGGGCGAGATGAGAGGTTGCGGGTTGGTGTGTTGCGGGTTGGCAAAACTCGCCACTCGCAAAAAAATATTGAACATTCTTATCTCATTTCCTGTCTCTTATACACA
>CAJXUM010000920.1 GCA_913060855.1 uncultured Lewinella sp.
CAGCGTCAGATGTGTATAAGAGACAGCTGCAGATCAGTGTGAATGGCTTGGATACCCAAGCTACCGATGACGTCATGCCTTTTTTGAAGCAATACTGTAGCGAGGAAGAGGTAGAAAAAATTGTTGTCGGCGAACCTCGTTATCCCGATGGTACACCGTCCAAGATTCATCACATCGTAGTGGGTTTCGTGCGAAGCCTGCAAAAGGAATTTCCCGCCATTGAAGTTGTCATGCACGACGAGCGTTACAGTTCCAAAGCGGCAGAACGCCTTATCTTACAAGCCGTACCCCGACAAAAGAAACGAAGAAACAAAGCCCTAGTGGATAAGATGAGTGCTATACTAATTCTGCAAGATTATCTCAATCATTACCACTATTAGCAAAAGTATTCGCAAATTTGCAGCTTTGATGGAAACAACTTCCATACTTAAAACCTTACATTATAAAAGGATAGCCCAGTCAATGAGGCGGGCAGCTACTTTGCTCAATTTTATATTTGAATAAATGATTTTACCTATATACGGCTACGGACATCCCGTTTTAAAGAAAGTAGGAGAGGAGATTACACCAGATTATCCCGAATTAGAAACCTTGCTGCAAAACATGTGGGATACCATGTACCAAGCGGAAGGCGTAGGATTAGCCGCTCCACAAATCGGCCGAGCCATTCGACTCTTCTTGGTAGATACCAAGCAAACTAGAGAGGAAGGAAAAGAGGAAGAAGGGATCAAAAAAGTGTTTATCAATGCTCAAATCTTGGACGAAACGGGAAAAAGTTGGGCCTATGAAGAAGGATGTCTAAGTATTCCTCATGTAAGAGGAGATGTCGATCGACAAGCGAAAATTACCATCCGTTACCAGGACGAAAATTTTGAAACCTACGAAGAAACCTACGAAGGAATCAATGCCCGAGTCATACAACATGAATATGATCATATTGAAGGGGTCTTATTTACGGAGTTGCTCAAACCCGTGAAGCGGCAATTGGTCCGAAGAAAACTGGAGAAAATACGCAAAGGAGCCATTAGCGTAAGTTATAAGATGAAGTTCATCGGGAAGTAATGCTAAGCGAAGCCAGTTTGTAATACAGTCGCAAAGTTTTCCGATTTCTGACTTCCCATTTCAAACTTTCCCAATAGAATATGAAGGTTTGCATAGCAGAAAAGCCTAGTGTAGCCCGCGAGATAGCGCAAATTGTCGGTGCCAAAAGCCGGCAAGATGGCTATTATGAAGGTAATGGCTATTGCGTCACCTGGACTTTCGGGCACTTTTGTACCCTTAAAGCACCAGATGATTATGAGGCCAGTTGGAAAAAATGGAGCATGCAAACCCTCCCCCTCCTTCCTGAGAAATTTGATATCAAACTGATCGCCAATAAAGGGGTGAAAAAGCAGTTCGGTATCCTCAAAAAATTGTTTGGCCAGGCAGAAGTGGTCATCAACTGTGGTGATGCAGGTCAAGAGGGCGAACTCATCCAACGCTGGGTCCTACAGCTGGCGAAGTATAAAGGCAAAGTATTACGACTCTGGATTTCCTCGCTCACACCTGAGGCTATACGCGATGGCTTCCGACAATTGAAAGATGCCAGCCATTTCGATAACCTATACTATGCCGGACGATCACGTGCCATCGGTGATTGGATTCTAGGGATGAATGCAACGCGTTTGTATACCTTGAAATACGGCGGCTATAAACAACTCCTATCTATCGGGCGGGTACAAACACCCACCTTGGCTATGCTCGTAGAGCGACACCACGAAATTGAAAACTTTGTACCACAGCCATTTTGGGAGCTGCAAACCTTATATCGAGAGGTCAGTTTTAATTGCGAAAAAGGACGTTTCTATAAAAAGGAGGAAGGTGAAGCCTTACTGCAACAAGTTGAAGGAGAGGAATTCAAGATTCTTTCTTTCGAGAAGAAAAAAGGGAAAGAATATCCGCCTAAGCTATTTGACCTTACCAGCTTACAAGTTAATGCCAACAAGCGATTTGGCTTCTCCGCTGATCAAACACTCAAAACGGTTCAGCGCTTATACGAACAAAAATTGGTCACCTATCCGCGAGTAGATACGACCTATCTGCCCAACGATGTTTATCCCAAAATACCAGGGATACTCAGTAAAATGACCAATTATAACCAATTCACACAGTCATTGCTGGGCAAGACGATCCGAAAATCAAAAAAAGTCTTTGACGATAAGAAGGTAACGGATCACCATGCTATTATCCCGACGGGATTACAAAAGAGCTTACCGCCTGACGAGCAAAAGGTATATGATGCCATCGCTCGCCGATTTATTGCCGCCTTTTACCCCGATTGTATTGTGTCTAATACAACGGTGATTGGCGAATCAGCAGGAATCACCTTTAAAGCCAAAGGAAAAGAGATTTTAGAGGAAGGCTGGCGCGTGTTGTACCCTAAGCCTAATCGACCCAGTAAGTCAAACCAGGCCGAAAAAGGAACAGATACTGAAACAGGAGCGAAGGAAGAGGATTTGAAAATTCTTCCGGCTTTTACAGCAGGAGAAACTGGCCCACATGAACCCACGCTAGTCGAAAAGAAAACCCAAGCACCAAAATACTACACCGAGGCCACCCTCCTTCGCGCCATGGAAACGGCCGGGAAAAAGGTAGATGATGATGAACTACGAGAACTAATGAAAGCCAATGGCATTGGCCGCCCCTCTACTCGCGCCAATATCATTGAAACCCTTTTTAAGCGGAAGTATATCCGCCGGCAGAAAAAACTAATAGTAGCTACTCCGATTGGTGTCGAATTGGTAGGCGTCATCAAGAATGAATTGCTGAAGTCTGCTGCATTGACTGGGCAATGGGAAAAGAGACTAAGGGAAATCGAACAAGGTGCTTTCCCTGCCCCCCAGTTTATCGATAATATGCGAAGTATGGTTCGCGATTTAGTCGTAGAGGTGCAACAGGATTCCAATAGCAAGCGGATTGCGAGCCCAAGCAACGATACACCAGCTCCCAAAACGAAAGCAACTAGCACCAAAACCAAGGATAAACCAGTAAAGAAAGCGGCCTCAACCAAAGAGAAACAGAAAATCTCTCCGACCGACCTGTCTTGTCCCAAGTGCCGCAAAGGGAAATTACTAAAAGGCAAAGCGGCTTACGGTTGCAGCGAGTGGAAGTCGGGCTGTGGCTTTCGACTACCTTTTAAATTCAAGCAGAAGAAAATCCCAGAGACCCAGCTCTTGCGCTTGATGAAAATGGGCTCCACGGTACAGCTCAAGGGATTCAAAGAGGAGGGCACAAGCCTCACGGGTAAACTTCATTTCGATAAGGAATTCGTGCTACACCTAAAGCGCAAAGAAGAAGCCGCAACTCCAGCTCCTCAAGCGAAGAAGGCCTCAGAAACAACTGTCCCCGATCCCATTCCCTGCCCTAAATGCGGTTTAGGAAAAGTGGTCAAAGGTAAATCCGCCTATGGTTGTTCTCACTGGAAAACCGGCTGCACTTTCCGCTTTCCCTTCGATGAAATTCGGCAAAAAGCCGCCGGCCGCCCCCTCACCAAACTTTTAGTCTGGCAAATCCTGAAAGGCGAGTAATAGGCTTGTCTAATTAAAATGATAATTTGAATCAAAATCAAAAGCCCTAACCAAGACCGCTTCCGCCGTTGGTGCTCGGTTTCCAACCTGTCTCTTAT
>CAJXUM010000921.1 GCA_913060855.1 uncultured Lewinella sp.
ATGCAGGCATTACTCGCTTTAAATGCACTCGACAGAAGCAAATTTCACTGAATAAAATCAGCAAGCGATAGAGCAAGCGACATGAAAAAACAAGATTTACCGCAGAAAACTTGCCTGGTTTGCAAGCGTCCATTCAGCTGGCGTAAAAAATGGGAAAGGGCCTGGGATGAGGTCAAGTATTGTAGCGAAAAATGCAAAAAGAATAAGCACAAGTAACATGTCAGCCATTAATATCGTTTTTCCCCACCAATTATTTAAGGAAGGCCCATTGCTATCTAATGGGTTACCGACCTACCTGGTAGAAGAGCACCTTTTCTTCCGACAGTATGCTTTTCATAAACAGAAACTAGCTTTTCATAGAGCTAGCATGAAGAAGTATCAGCAATACTTGATGTCAAAAGGGATAACAGTAACCTATATCGAATCATCGGCCCCAGCTTCGGATATTAGAGTTGGAATCCCGCAACTGGCTGTAGAAGGAATAAGTACCATTCATTATCATGATACAACAGATAATTGGTTAGAAAAACGGATCATAGAAAGTAGTACCATCGCGCAGATAAGTTTGCAAAAGTATGATTCGCCCTTGTTTTTGAACACCCCAGCATCACTACAATCTTTCTTTAAGCCTGACAAGAAAAAATTCTTCCAAACCAAATTCTACATTACCCAGCGGAAAAAATGGGAGGTCTTATTGGAAGCAGAAGATAAACCAGTCGGTGGAAAATGGAGCTTCGATGCCGAGAACCGAAAGAAATACCCTCGGAAAAAAATACCACCTAGTGTGCAGTTTCCGGTAACAGATTCCTTTCATGAAGCAGTCTGTGGCTACGTACAGCAACATTTTGCGGATAATCCTGGAGTGCTAAGCTCGGCCCCCCTGTATGCTACCGACTTTGATACTGCAGAAGCTTGGTTTCAGCAATTTCTGCATTTTCGCTTTGCCGAATTTGGCACCTATGAGGACGCCATTGTCAAGGAAAACGGCATACTGCATCACAGTGTTTTAACCCCTATGCTAAATGTAGGGCTGATTTCGCCCCAACATATTCTCCGGGAAACCCTGGCATACGCGCGTGACTTTGACATTCCGATTAACAATACAGAAGGTTTTGTTCGACAAATAATAGGTTGGCGGGAATTCATCCGGGGCATCTATGAGTGTAAAGGTACGACTGAGCGTACGCGAAATTTCTGGGGCTTCGATCGAAAAATTCCAGCCTCTTTTTACGATGGAACGACAGGGATCGAGCCATTGGACCTGACCATTAAGAAAGTTTTACGCACCGGCTACTGCCATCATATTGAGCGACTCATGGTGTTGGGGAATTTCATGCTGTTATGCGAATTTGATCCCGATGAGGTCTATCGCTGGTTTATGGAATTATTTATTGATGCCTATGATTGGGTTATGGTGCCCAATGTATATGGAATGAGTCAGTTTGCCGACGGTGGCTTGATGTCTACTAAACCCTATATCAGTGGAAGCAATTACTTGCTCAAGATGAGTAATTATGGGAAAGGGGAATGGCAGGGAACTTGGGATGCTTTGTTTTGGCGCTTCATGCATGTACACCGGGATTTCTTTACTCAAAACCCACGATTAGGTATGCTAGTCGGAACCTTTGATAGAATGCCAGCAGAAAAGCAAGAGAAGCTGCTTGCTACAGCCGATGAATATCTTGCACGTCTCTAAGAACTACTCCTTGTAACATTATTGCTGCGATACAGTATGAAATAATTGACACAGCTTTATTCCCATATTTTGCGATGTAGGAAGTTCTCCTTAGCTTGTGCACTGAACAAAACAAATGAGCGCTATTTATGTCTTGGAAAAGCTTTTTCCCCATCCTGGAATCACTTGAATCCTATACCAGCAGGGATTTTACGAAAGATTTATCTGCGGGTTTAACGGTCGGGGTAATGCTCATTCCTCAAGGCATGGCTTATGCTTTGTTGACGGGAATGCCACCTATTTATGGTCTTTATGGTGGATTTATTCCGCTACTGTTTTATGCGATATTTGGTACTTCTAGACAAATGTCGATTGGTCCGGTCGCGATCTCCTCATTATTGGTATTAGCAGGAATTAGTCAGCTCGAAGATCCGGGGAGTGCGGCTTATGTGGAATTGGTGATCCTCACTGGCCTATTAGTCGGCGCAGCGCAACTGCTCTTGAGTTTTTTGCGAATGGGGTTTTTGGTCAATTTTTTATCCCATCCCGTGTTGGTCGGTTTTACTTCTGCTGCCGCTGTTATTATCGCCATCAGTCAACTCAAAGATCTCTTCGGTTTTCCAATACCTCGATTTTCCAATAGTTATGAGTCATTGATTTATGCCATCCAGCACCTGGGCGAAACGAACTTTTTATCCTTAGGCTTTTGCCTAGGAAGTGTCATCCTCATTTTGCTATTAAAACGGGTGCATTCCGCCATTCCAGGACCGCTGATTGCCACGGTAATGGGTACTATCTTGGCTTGGTCCTTGCAACTAGAGAACTATGGACTGTCTCTGGTGATGGAGGTTCCAAGTGGATTGCCTGCTTTCGAATCACCCGTAATGGATTGGGATAAAATCATCTTGGTTCTGCCCACCGTTTTTACCGTGACGGTAATCTGTATTGTAGAAAGTATTGGCATTGCAAAGGTCCTAGAGGCTAAGCATCAAACCTATGAGGTGCGTCCCAATCAGGAACTATTAGCGCTTGGCATCTCCAAGTTAGCAGGTGCCTTCTTTCAATCCCTGGTTACTTCTGGTAGCTTTAGTCGCTCGGCTGTCAATGATGAGGCTGGCGCTAAAACAGGCGTTTCATCCATTATATCAGCCTTACTAATCGCCCTTACCTTACTGTTTTTGACAGATTTGGTATACTTTCTTCCGAAAGCCGTATTGGCAGCGATCATATTATTGGCCATCAAGAGCCTGTTTAACTTAAAAGAAGCCATCCACCTGTGGCATACTCACCGTCGAGATTTTTGGATGATGTTGGTGACTTTTATTGTTACCTTATTACTGGGGATAGGAGAGGGGGTAGTAGCGGGTGTAGCGTTGTCGATCTCCACGGTTTTATACCGAAGCTCAAGGCCTCACTTAGCGGTCTTAGGTAAACTACCGGGCACGCAATATTACCGTAATATCAAGCGATTCCAAGAAGCAGAACAATCGGATGAAGTGTTGATTATCCGCTTTGATGACCAACTCTATTTTGGTAATGCTGCCTATTTTAAAGAGCATATCAAAAAATTAGTTAGACAGAAAGGGCCAGACTTGCGATTGTTGATCATGGACGCTAGTAGTATGCATGATATTGATAGTACGGGCATTCATGCTTTGGAAGAAATTCACAATTATTTGAAAGGTCGGAATATTTGCCTCAATTTATGTGGGGTGATAGGGCCGGTTCGGGATATGTTATTTAAGGTACACCTGATAGATCATTTCGGAAAAGAGAACTTCTTCATGTATATACAAAATGCGGAAGAAGCCTATTATCAAAAAGTGGAGGAAAAAAATGGATGCTGGAATCCTAGCGCTATTCAAACTAATGTGAAGGAGTAGTTGTTAGTGCTTGTTTGGAGGTAGCGATTCGGGCCTTTCTGACTGCCAGGCAGGCTGCAAATATTGATTTACGGAACCTCCCTACAGCTATTTTACGCTCCGTAG
>CAJXUM010000922.1 GCA_913060855.1 uncultured Lewinella sp.
CTACACTATCCTCTTCGTCGGCAGCGTCAGATGTGTATAAGAGACAGCATATGGACTGGCAGTGATTTGGGTTTCCAAATCTGTAGGCCACAAGCTCATGCTTGTTGGCCGATTTAAGATGCGGGCTCCCGCCCGCTATTATTAGTACTGCGGACAGGAGTCCGCATCGTAAACCTGCGAAGGAGCAGGAGCTCGTCTCGAACATCCAAAATAGTAATCTGATAAGCGCTAATCTGCTCATTATCGACCAACTCACCGCTGAAGTCTTATCCCTGTATTGTCGTTTGACAGCTAACTTCTGTCGTTCATAGAAAACTATTTCTTCTTTTGTTTCAAGCTTACTTTATTTGTAGCAAAATTCGGAAATACTTCGGATCTGTTCTAAGAAAGTAGGCATCCGCTCTTTTATCAGGATTTAATGAAAAAGGGTGCCTGCTTTCTCTGGACAAGCATGAAGATTATTGCACTTATAACGATTCAGTAAAAATGAGTACCAAACAAACGACAGGAATGTACATGAGAATTATTCACCGTTACCTGGGATTTTTCCTGGCTGGCATCATGGCTATGTATGCCTTGAGTGGTATTGTGATGGTTTTTCGCAATACAGATTTTTTGAAACAGGAAAAGCAGCATGAAAAAGTGATCGAAGCCAATGTGGTTGCAGCAGATTTGGGAAAAGCCCTTGGCATGAAAAAGCTGAAGGTGAGTAAGGAAGAGGGGGCCATTATTTACTTCAATAATGGCACCTACGATAAAGGCACTGGCGTAGCAAAGTATACCACCAAGCAATTGCCATTTATTTTGGGCAAAATGACTAAATTGCATAAAGCCACCAATAATGATCCCTTATACTGGCTGAATATATTCTTTGGCATCTCTCTTTTATTTTTTGTTGTCTCTGCCTTTTGGATGTTTAGGCCCTCTACTTCGGTTTTCAAGAAGGGGCTTTATTTCACCCTGGCCGGTATCGTACTCACTTTGATTCTGCTATTTGTGTAATGAAACCCACAGAGCCCCGAGTATTTGGTGCAGCCTCTTCTGATGATTGAAATTGACTATTACTTCACGACATTCCTAAAATTGCTTCTTATGAGAAGAATTGCTTCGCTCAGCTTGCTTGTCCTATGCTTATTCTCAGGGATTAGCTTGTTCTCGACATCTCCCTTTTCTGTAAATACGAATGACCCTTTGCCTATGGCCGGGGGAGATTACAGCCTCATTATCGATGGTTTTGACTGGGGCCCAGCCGTCAGCAAAGTTATTCTTTCCCTTGATGAAGAGGTATCAGCAGCAGACCTACAGCAATACCAGGTGACAGCCGAACGCCGTACAGACTTAACTGAAATCAAAGGAGCGGCGGCAAAGGGAGAACGAGGGATTCTGCATGCCTATGTTTCCGATGCCAAAGGGAATTGGCAAAAAACAGGTACTTATATAACGCTCGTGCTCATTGTGGCTCCCAATCTTCCGATTGGCTCCCCGATTCAATACATTAGAAAAGACGGACGTGGCGCCAATTACTGGATCGATTATAAATTGACAATCACTAATACCTCTTCCAATCAGGTCTGGGATAAAGAAATAGGAAGAACGCGGACTTTAATCGACGACTTTGATTTAACCGGTTCCTATACCGATAATTCGGCGGTGATAACTATCGCTACAACGGTCACTGGTCCTGGATCTACTCGCATGTTAATCACAGCAAATTGGACTATGATGGTTCTCCTGTGATGCTAGAAGGACGAGCCGTGACGATCATGGAATGGATGGCGGCCCAATCCAGATAATCAACACCAAAATACGCTAGTCCGCTAAAGGGGCTACCTATCTATTCATACGTTCAAAATCAATTATCATGAAAAGAGCTGTTCCAATTTTCATCCTATTGCGTGTCACTAGTTTGAGTTTAACTGCGCAATCTACTTGGAAACTAGATCCTGGGCATGCAACAATGACCTTCACCGTGACGCATTTAACCATCTCTGAAATCGACGGGGTCTTTAGAGACTTTGAAGCTAGCATCACTACATCCAAAGAGGATTTTTCTGATGCCGTTTTTGAATTAAGTGCGGAACTGAATACCCTTACCACTAATAATGAAAGACGAGATGCCCACCTACAGCGGGAAGATATGTTTCATGTAGAAAAATACCCAAAACTGACTTTTAAAAGTACTTCTATCACTAAGACCAGTGACAAAAAATTTGAACTGAAGGGCGACCTCAGTATCAAGGGTGTAAGTAAATCTGTAAGCCTAGAGCTCACGCTACTAGGGGCTATCGAACATCCCCGCTCCAAGAAAAAGATGGCTGGATTTAAAGCTACTGGAACGATTAATCGTACAGATTTTGGCGTTGGGAATCTGCCAGCCATGGTGGCAAGCGAAGAGATCGAGTTACGAGCTAGTGGCGAGTTTGTCTTGCAGGAAGGGGATGAAAAAAAATAAACGATAATTATGTTTGCAAGGGCCCCTGGAGGTGGCATCAACGGCCTTCTCCAGGGCCTTTTTTAGTACTACAAGTACTTTGCCTCTATCTTAGCAATAGCTGTTAACAAAGGAGGAGGTAGAATCAGTTGAAAGAGCTTTAAATTCAATATTTCTGCCATTTCAAACTACCTTCATCAACTTGTTATTAAGTTTAGCTTATTCATTCTTTTTTAAATTTCCTCTTGGCATTTTACCTGTTTCCTTTCTATATGCCTCAATATGTTCATCCTCTAATTCTTCGGCACGCTTCCGTCCGGGAATATTGTCTATCAATATTCTTGCGAAAAACCGCATCCAACCTACGAAGAGATTACCGAGCTGAACTTGCTTACGCATTCTTCTCGAATACCCATCTTCTTCTATAGGTTCAGCACTGATCCCATATTTGAAGACCGAATCATCTACGATATCTCTTATTTCATATAAATGATGAGGCTTTGGGTTGCGTTTTTCATTCCCATGCCCATCAAAATTTTGAAATTTCTTCTTCGCCATCAATTAGGTCATTTCCTTCCACCCCTCACTATTGGAGTAGGTCTCATAATTATAAGTTGAAATATAGGAGAAGGGTTTCTTAGTCTTATATTCGTAGGCCCTCGCAGCTAGGTGTAAAAGAGGTTCAAAAGTAATGTTCTTTGGCATTTTTGTAGGATCGTTCAATACCAATTCATATGCCTCTTCACCATTCGCTATTACGCAAGCTCTTGCATATAGAAATACATCTGCTGAAAAATAGCGGTCTTTATCGTAGCTACTATCGCCAATATTTATTGCAAATCGTTGCTGATCTAATCGATATAATTTTTCGGAAAGAATTTCTTCAAAGGAATAAATTTGGGCAATGGGAAGAGAAGCCAGTTTATTTATAGCAGGCTCAAGAATAGCTTCATCTTCTTCCTGTTCCCAGTCCAAGTGGTCTATAATCGCCCAAAAGTCTTTTTCTTCCAACAAGGGAGAAGTTGGGCTTCGATTAATGGTAATTTCCAATTCAGCCTCAGCATACTTCTCTTTCATTGCCTGAACGAACTCAGCATCTAGGTTTTTTACAGCTATTTTAAAAGAAGAAGTCATCTTGATGATTTATTTTTGCTAAATATCGGCATTTACAACATAGAAAGCCTGTCTCTTATACACATCTGACGCTGCCGACGAAGAGGATAGTGTAG
>CAJXUM010000923.1 GCA_913060855.1 uncultured Lewinella sp.
ACATAAGGGGCCATATCGAGCGAGCCGGAATGACCATAGGCATAATCAAAACCCAGGTCATTGGGCGTGTTTGTGATTGGCTTCGTAAAATCAAGATTATCAAAATCAGTGGCGTTCCATCCGGTCCTACCCAGTGTATCGGTCTTTAGGGCCCAATCCCAGCCGAGGTGCCATTTCCCGATGAAAGCAGTCTGATAGCCATTGCCCTTCAACATGGAAGCAACCGTGCTACGATCGTTGGGGATTAATGCCTTGGATTTTCCCGTCAATACACCAGATTTCAAGCGGGTACGCCAATTGTATCGTCCCGTCAGGGTACTATATCTAGTTGGTGTACAAACAGCAGAAGCACTATGCGCATCAGTGAATTTCACTCCTTGAGCGGCCATGTGATCAATATTTGGCGTCGGTATTTTCCCATTTTCGTTAAAGGCAGCAATGTCGCCATAGCCCAAATCGTCAGCTAGTACATAGATGATGTTGGGGGGCGTAGAAGTAGGAGCCTCTTCGGTTTGACAGCTTGAGCCGATTAGTAACAAAGAGAAGAGGATAAAGGGGAGCTGGTTTTTCATGTATTGTTGTTTAAAGTGGTAGATATTAGCTTCAACGACTAGGCTAAAATAATGAGAACTATGGTAAAGGAACATTTATTCACTTACAAAGCCTTAGACTTTATGCTGAAATGGGTTGTATAAGGATGGAAATTCAGATTTTTAAGCGAGGCGAGGCTCGAAGAAGGAGGATAGCCACCAGCTACGCGACTGATGAAGAACGAAGGCTTGCTTAAAAAGATAATTTAGTTCCATACAAATTATTTTAGAATAAAGCCTCTTACTTAATCCATTTGATCGTTATATTTGATCGTCATGAATCAAGCACCTCCTCATTGGTATATTATAGTGAATCCAGCTGCTGCTGGTGGGAAAGTAGGCCGCAAATGGACTTCCATTGCCGCTAAATTGAAAACAGCGGGTATTTCCTTTGAAGCTGTTTTTACGGAAAAGCATCGTCACGCTACTACCTTGGCCATCGCCGCGATTGAAAATGGACATCGGTATCTCATCGGCGTGGGGGGAGATGGTACCAATAATGAGTTGGTCAATGGAATTATGCAACAGGAAGTGGTGTCTTCTACTGAGATTATGTACTGTTTACTGCCAATAGGGACGGGAAATGATTGGATTAAAACCCACCGTATTCCCCGAAAATTGGACACTTGGATCAAGATGCTACAGGCAGGCAATAGTACTTGTCAAGACATGGGCTGGGTAGAATACGAGGGAGATGAAAAGCGGAGTAAGCACTATTTTGCCAATGTAGCCGGAATGGCTTATGACGCTTTTGTGGTGCACTATGTAGAAAAACTGAAAACCAACCTGTCCAACAAGCTCATATACCTATGGGTTGTATTGCGTTGTCTATGGAAATACGATTTAAGTGAAGCTCGCCTGCAATTCGGAGAAAACCAAGTAGAAGATAAATTCTATACCATCAATGTGGGGATTGGCCGGTACTCTGGTGGGGGCATGCAGTTTGTACCCCACGCACAGCCTCGCGATGGAAAGTTGGCCCTTACCTACGTTGGACAACTCACCAAATGGCAGGTCATTAAAAACACCTATCGATTCTATAATGGCAGCTTAGGTAAACATCCATTGGTGCATACCACACAGGTAGATGCTTTGCAGGTAGAGAGCCTTTCAAAAGAAGTTCCTACGCTGCTTGAGGTAGACGGGGAGTACCTAGGGAATACCCCGGTTTCCTTTGGAATCATACCCGATGCCCTCCAATTTATTTGCCCTCTTCCCTAATAAAAAATGTGACGTTGGGAATACGGCTCCGTCATAAGAGCAAACTAATATCCTAATCGAGTCATGAAATTTAAACTACTTACATTTGTTTTTGCCCTGATCACTACTCCTTTTTTCGTTCAGGCGCAAATTGACGAGCAGTCTAGAAGTATGAGTTTCGGAACACACAATGCTTTGGTGTTGGAACTTCCTCGAAACTCGGATAAATTAGTCGGTAAGATATGGGAAAACTACATGAAGAGTTTCTATGATACTAAGTCGAAGTATAATCGTAAAACAAACGAATGGGCAGCAATGGAAGCTGACATAGTGGCGCTTGGAAAAGGCGATGATGTGGATCTCTTTACTACCATCGAGCAGAGAGGAAAGAACGTTGAATTGGCACTTTGGGTATACCTAAAGAACGAAGATACCTATGTATCATCAGATCGTCATCCTGATCGCACCGTAGAAGCTGAAAAAATATTGATGCGATTCGGCCTGGAAGTAGCACGGGAAACCATCAAGATTGAACTGAAGGATGAAGAGAAACGATTGAGCCAGATGGGACACGACTTGAAAAAATTGAAAAACGCCAACGATCGTTACCGCAAGGACATAGAAAAAGCACAATTGGCTATTCGTAAGGCCGAAGAAAATATCACCAAGAATCAAGGCGAGCAAGAAGATATGCTTAAGCAGATGGATGTGCAGCGAGAGGTGATTGAAATGGTGCAAAGAAAAATAAAGGACTTGTAAACGGGGTATTTCCTCACCATACTTTTCGTTTAAGCAATTACATCAGTAGCGCTCTAAAGCTACTCGTATCTAGGAAATATCTTTATAATATGCTGTCGTTACAGCACATACTATGAAAGGACGATTATAATCCCAAAAAAAGTGTTTAGTGTAGTTTTTACAGCAATCGGGTAGCAACAGCTAGCCGATTGCTTTTGTAGACGTAGCTACTTCAACTCATCAGAAGTAACTCAGCTGCTTTTGGTATATCTTTTCGAGCTATAGGGCGATTTCTCTGGAGGAATTAGCAGGGAATGACTTATTTTGATGGGGTAAAAATTACCCACATGAAAAAGACTTGGAGTTTTCTTAGGAAAATGCTGGGCGAGACCCCAGCTATCCTACTAGCTGTTTTCCTAGCCTTGGTAGTCAATGATTGTAATGAAACCAGGAAAGACCATCTGCTGGCTAATAAGAGTCTAGCCGCGCTTTATGCTGAATTATTAGCCAATCAAGAAGCGATCCAAAGTAATGTGTCCATCAATCAAGAAGAAGCAAGAGCCATGCAATTGGACTTGGACTCTCTTCGACAATTTGGGATCGAAAACCTAGATGTCATATCAATAGGGATTACTCAGGCGATTATCCAGGCCTCAGCTTGGGATATGGCTATCTTGAGTGGAGCGACTCGCCATTTTGAGCCCGAAGTATTACGGAAATTAACGACAATTTATAGCCTCCAACAATTGTATGACGAGGTGACCGTCAATTATTTTAAAGAATTGAGTTCTGCTGATTTCTATCGACCTGGGATCGACAAGGAACGCCTTCAGGCCACACTTCAAGTACATGCGCTATCGAAAAATATCGCTAGCCAATTAAGTGATTTGTATAGTACGCTTATCCCTTTGATCGAATCCCAAGTGGAGAAATGAGTTTTGGGCAAGTTTGCGGTTCTGTCGGGCTAGTCCCCAAGGCTGCATTTTACAAAAAAGGGCCGCGTACTGATCGTGATGATGCTTTTATTTTGGGTGGTGTTTAAAAACACATAAATCGTGTGAGAATGGGAAATAATAACTTCTGTCTCTTATACACATCTCCGAGCCCACGAGACCGAGGCTGATCTC
>CAJXUM010000924.1 GCA_913060855.1 uncultured Lewinella sp.
AGATCAGCCTCGGTCTCGTGGGCTCGGAGATGTGTATAAGAGACAGGTCTTACCCATTCATAAGAATGTGGAAAGATCTGGTTTTTCGCACCAGGCCTTAACCGCTACTAACAAAACCAAGCTAAGATATTACTGCCATACTATCATCATAACTAAATTGCTTAAAAATACTAGGGACAGTCTTGTGCCATACAAGTGCTGAATGAGGTGTTATTGGCAAAAAAAAACGAAAAATCATTCTATGGCAATCATTTTACTCTAGTAAACATAATTATCGGTTTATGAAACAAAAAACTTTAGGTATGAATCCGCAAGCAATGCGGATGAGCTTACTTATGCTGTTTCTCGCTTTGGGGACTTTCCTCTCGGCGCAGATTACAGGTAAAGTAATAGACGCCGACACAAGCGAACCGCTTATCGGTGCATCAGTATTAGTGAAAGGTACCTCTTCTGGTACAGTAACTGATCTTGATGGAAATTACGCTGTTGCTGCCAACCCTGGCGACATATTAGAAATCTCTTACACAGGTTACTCTACACAGGAAGTTACTGTAGGAGCTGCTTCAGTAATAGATATTGATCTATCTGTCGGGGTAGCTTTGGGAGAAGTTGTAGTAACAGGTTATTCTGTAGAATCTAAAAGACAAACAACAGGTGCGGTCTCAATTGTGAAATCTGCTGACTTGAAGGCTATTCCTTCTGGAAACGTAGAACAGCAATTACAGGGACGGGTAGCTGGTGTAACTGTCATTACTAACGGTCAACCCGGTACGGCGAGTCAGATTCGTGTACGGGGTTACGGAGCATTTGGCGGTAATGAGCCATTATATGTAGTAGATGGTGTACCTGTAAGTAACACCAACTTCTTATCTCCAGACGATATTGAGACATCTACTGTACTTAAGGATGCCGCTTCCGCTTCTATCTATGGTGCGCGTGCTGCCAATGGTGTAATCGTTTATACCACGAAGCAAGGTGCTAAGGGCAAGAAGAAGTTGAAAGTATTCTATGATGGTATATATGGTGTGACAGATCCCAATGTGGGTGGTTCTCCAGAAATGTTGAATCCACAGGAAATGGCAGAATGGACGCACGTTGCTTACCGTAATAACGCGATTGCCAATGGTACTGAGCCACAATATACACACCCTCAATATGGTTCTTCTTCAACGCCAAGATTACCTGACTACCTACATGCTAATGGTGCTAATGGTGTAGTCGGTTCAGTAGACGTAGAAGCTATCAGAAAGGCTTTCGAGGCTGATCCGTTGAACGTATTCCTAATTAGGCCAAACTTGGCTGGAACCAACTGGTATGACGAGATTACTCGTCAAGGTGTACTACAACGTCACTCTTTAGGTTTTAGTGGTGGTACAGACAATGGTGGTTACTACTTCGGTATGTCATTGCAAGAACAAGAAGGTATCTTATTGGCCAATGATTTCCGTCGTTATAGCTTCCGTGCTAACTCTTCTTGGGAATTGACGCCTTGGTTGAAAGTGGGTGAGAACCTTCAGTTTACTTACCGTTCAGTTAGAGGTCAGTCAGGAGCAAATGGTGGTCAAGGTATTGCAGATGATGAATCTGAAGTACTAGCGGCATATCGTATGCCTACTATCATTCCTGTATTTGATGAGTTTGGTAGTTATGCAAGTACTAAAGCAGCTGGCTTTAACAACCCGCGTAACCCTGTAAGAAGATTGCTACAAGACAGACAAGATGATAACGGTTTTTCCAATACTGGATTTGGTAACCTTTACATAGAAGTTGAACCAATAGAGGATTTGGTATTCCGTAGTAGTTTAGGTGGACAATTTGGTAACTCTTACTCTGTCGGTTACAACTATCGCTACTTAGGTGATTCAGAGCCACAAGCTAGTAACTCTTTCAATGAGAACGCAAGTTACTTCTACCAATATGTATTTTCCAATACAGTAAGCTACAAAACGTTGATCGGTGGTAGTCACACTATTACAGGATTGGCTGGAGTAGAAGCCTTGAATACAGGCCGAGGAAGAAGCATCGGAGGTTCTGGTATTAATCCTTTTTCTACTGACTTAGATTTCGTGAATCTTTCTACTGTAGCGAGTCCGCAGGTAAATAGTAACCTATTTAGCGGTGTAAACTTCTACTCTGTATTTGGTAAATTAGATTATAACTACAAAGAGAAATATTACTTGACAGGTGTGGTACGTCGTGATGGATCTTCTCGTTTTGGAGCCAACAGTCGTTTCGGTACTTTCCCTGCGGTTTCTGCAGCATGGCGAGTAACGGCTGAGTCTTTCATGGAAGGTGTATCTTGGATTTATGACTTGAAAGTCCGTGGTGGATATGGTCAAATGGGTAACTCTAATAACGTCGATCCCAATAACCAATTCTCCTTGTATAATTCCAACCGTGCCAGAACATTCTATCCTATTCAAGGACAGAGTAGTGGTGTAGATGAAGGTTTTGCTCGTTCTCGTATTGGTAATGCTGATGCGAAATGGGAGACCAGTGTAATGACTAACATTGGTATTGATGCAGCCTTCTTCAACAACCGTTTGGAGATTATCATGGATATATGGAGCAAAAGCACAGAAGACTTATTGTTCCAAGTACCTGTAGCAGCTGTTGTAGGTCCTTATGCTTCTGCTCCTTCTGTGAATATTGCTACTATGTCAAATAAAGGTGTTGATATTCAAGTAATCAACAGAGGTAATATTTCTGGTCAATTCAAATATGAATTGACTGTTAATGGAGCTTTCTTGGATAATGAAATTACTTTCTTAGCGCCTGGTCTAGATTTCATTACTGGGATCAATCCTGGCTTTAGAGGTATTAACCCTATCCGTAACTTCGTTGGACAGCCTTTATCTTCTTTCTTTGGCTATAATGTCTTAGGATACTTTGAAAGTGCAGCAGATGTAGCGAACTCTCCTACACAAGCAGGTGCAGGTGTTGGTCGTTTCAAGTATGAAGATGTAGATGGTAATGGTGAGATTACACCTGATGACCGTAAAGTATTGGGTAACCCAATTGCTGATTTCACAGGTGGTGTGGCGCTTAACGTAAGCTACAAAAACTGGACATTGTCTACTTACTTGTATACTTCTATAGGTAATGAAATTTGGAACCAGTCTAAATGGTTTACCGACTTCTTTGGTACTTTCGAAGGTTCGGCAAAAGGGGTAAGAGCGAAAGATTCTTGGACGCCAGAATTGGGTAACAATGCCAAAGCACCGATTTGGGAAAGTGTATCTAACTTGAGTACTAGTGGTGCTGAAAACTCTTGGTACATAGAAGATGGTTCTTACTTGAGAATGCAACAATTGGCGCTTTCTTATGAATTGACCAATGGTATTGACCGTTTTGGTTTATCTAGCTTGAGAGTAGGTCTTGCAGCGAATAACATTTTCACTATCACAGGTTATGAAGGGCTTGATCCACAAGTAGGTGGTGATGCGGATACTGAATTTGGTATTGACGTAGGAAACTATCCTGTAACAAGAGGATATACCCTTTCTTTGAGCTTAGGATTCTAAGAATCGGTTAGATTTGTCGAAACTCGACAGTTTTAGCGAATATTATTGGGTAAAATTACAATAGAAATAATCTAATTCTGTCTCTTATACACATCTCCGAGCCCACGAGACCGAGGCTGATCTCG
>CAJXUM010000925.1 GCA_913060855.1 uncultured Lewinella sp.
TCGTCGGCAGCGTCAGATGTGTATAAGAGACAGGGGAAACTAGAATAAAAGAAATGAAGCCATTTATTTTCCAAACGGAAATAAACAACAATAGCAGAAGTACGCCAACGGCGATAATCAGTAAAGGCATAATGGGTGTTAGGTTTTACGGTATCTTTTAGACTACAGTCTATGGCACAAAATCATTCTTTTATTGCTGCTTCGTACTCATCGAAAAAGGAGTAGAAGTAGGGCTACTAGCCCATTGGGTGTTCGCTTTAGGGCCCATTTCAAAGCTCAATGTTCCACCTTCCTGTATCGTTTGGTGATCCACCCAGCTGTTATCATGGGCTTGCTGATTGATTTTTGCAGACTGAATATATACATTATCTGGATTATTATTGGTCGCTTCGATCACAAAGGTATTTCCATTGTCTAGTTGTAGGCTCACCCGATCAAACAAGGGGCTACCGATGACATATTGGGTCGTACCGGGTGTGACGGGGTAAAAACCCATCGCACTGAAGACATACCAAGCGGAGGTTTGTCCATTATCTTCATCCCCACAATACCCATCTGGGGTAGGGGCATAAAGCTGCGTCATGACCTGTCTTACTTTTTCTTGGGCCTTCCAAGCCTGCTTCGCGTAGTTGTACAAATAGATCATATGCTGGATAGGCTGATTCCCATGGGCATAATTCCCCATATTGACAATTTGCATTTCTCGAATTTCATGAATCGTGAAACCGTAATAGGAAGCATCAAAGTCGGGCGGCATATCGAATACATCATCTAATTTCTGACCAAAGGCTTCATCTCCACCCATTAGCTCAATTAAACCCGCTATATCTTGAAATACCGACCAAGTGTAATGCAAGCTGTTCCCTTCGGTAAAAGCATCTCCCCATTTTAAGGGATTAAATGGCGTTTGAAATTGGCCATCTTTATTTTTTCCCCGCATCCAACCACTTTCGGGATCATACAAGTGCTTATAGTTATTGGCTTGCTGATAAAACTGCAAGGCTTCTTCCTCTTTCCCCATTTGCGTGGCCATCTGAGCCAAGCTGAAGTCGGCATAAGCATACTCCAAAGTTCTAGCCGCATTTTCATGGATGCCTACATCATAGGGGACATAGCCCAGTTCATTATAGTAATCTACACCCGCTCTACCTACTGAATTGACCGGTCTCCCTTCACCGATAGAGGCGTTCTTGAGCATGGCCTCGAAAAGAATTTCGGCATCAAAATCACGCACTCCCTTGATATACGCATCGGCTATCAGTGAAGCAGAATTGGAGCCAATCATACAATCGCGGTGTCCCGGGCTAGCCCATTCCGGCAGCCAACCTGACTCCTTATAAGTATTAACCAAGCCCTGCATAATATGGCTATTCAGCTCGGGATACATGAGATTGAAAAAAGGAAAGACGGCTCGGAAGGTATCCCAAAAACCGTTATCAGTAAACATATAACCTGGCAATACCTCTCCATTATAAGGGCTGTAATGGACTATTTCTCCAGCAGCATTGGTCTCATAGAATTTGCGCGGAAACAAAAGCAGGCGATAGAGGCAAGAGTAAAAAGTCTCAATGTTCTTCATTTGGTCATCCTGGACCGAAATACGAGATAATTCTTTATCCCAGGCCTTGAATGCCTTATCCTTAGTTTCTTCAAAGGTATCCGCTCCAATTTCTTGTGCGAGATTGAGTGCAGCCTGCTCGTGACTAATAAAGGAGGAAGCCACTTTCACCCGTACTTTTTCTCCTTTGGTTGTAGAAAATCCTATAATCGCTCCTACGTGCTCCCCGCTCTGCTCTTTTTGTCCTTTCTGTAATTGCCAATTGTCGGCCCAGGTATGCGTGATCGTAAAATCTTTATCAAATTCTGCTACAAAATAATTGTGGAAATTATCAGGTACCCCACCGCTATTGTTGCGGCAATAACCGATGATTTTTCTCTCCTCAGGGAGAATTTTGACCATAGAACCTTTGAAAAAGGCATCGAGTAGGATATAAGCTGAATCTGCTTTGGGGAAAGTAAATTGGAAATGGGCGGCCCTTTCTGTGGGACTTACCTCAGCCACGATATCATAATCTGCTAAATAAACTTGGTAATGATGTGGGGCTACTTTTTCGGCTTTGTGCGAGAACCAAGAGGCGCGCTCGTCTTCTTGGAATTTCAGCTCTCCAGTAATAGGCATGAAAGAAAAGGCAGCATAGTCATTAATCCAAGGACTTGGCTGATGCGTTTGTTTGATGCCACGAATCTTGTTTTCATCGTATTTGTAGGTCCAACCATCACCCATCTTACTAGTCATGGGCGTCCAGAAATTCATACCCCAAGGAAGGGCAATCGCCGGATAGGTGTTACCATTAGATAAACTGAAATCAGAGTCCGATCCCATCAACGGATTGACTAAGTCAACCGGACTTTCGTACGTTATGTTGCTGTTTAGAGAAGAAGAGGCGGAAGGTTGACAGGCGAAAACCCCCACCATAATTAGTGGAATCAATAAGGCTAATAAATTAAATCTCATGTGGCTTAAGTTGGCAATGAATCAATGTGATTACCCGTAAAGGGCATAGTAATGTAATCGTTTTCTATATTTCTCACGTAGCTAGATGGCGCAATAGAAGTACCAATTAGATTGTTTTTCGTTTTGCACAAGCTTCATTATTTCGAAGACTTGCTGGGGCGCTCTGCTACCGTAAGTGGGTATAACAAACAATTGATCCTATACCGGGATAAATACTGTTCCTAAACCAAAGACTTTAATTACCTTTTCCAGCGATAAAATTATAGAAAATTATTGAATTCTGTGTTCGTACACGGAAGAATTTTTATTTTTGTTTCCAGCGATAAACAAATGATATTATCGTTTAGGCTTATTAAACTCCTTTGTTCTTTTTATTTTAGAGCCTATTTGGGCAAGTATGATTAGCCGAAAGTGAGCAGATTTTGCTTTATTTGATACCGATTATTATCGGAAAATGCGGGCAATCGTACGAAAAATCTAATGTTAGATTAAGAGAGTTTGGTAGCTTGCAGGTAATGAATAGGCTCTTAAGGATTGAAAACGACTAGAGGTGTACCGTATAGATTGGCAAAGAAAATAATTATGAAAAACCGGGTCCGGATAAAAGATATAGCTGAAAAGGCTGGCGTTTCCAAGGGAACTGTGGATCGTGTTTTACACAAACGAGGTAATGTGTCGCCAGAAGCTCGAAAGAAAGTTCAGGAGGCCGTTGAAGAATTGGATTATCAACGTAATATCATTGCTAGTGCGCTGGCTTATAACCGGGTTTGGCGGATTGCAGCCTTACTGCCTCGGCCAGGAGAGGATCCCTTTTGGCAACAACCTGCGATCGGTATTGGTAGAGCCTTGAAAGCGGTACGGGATTATGGGATTAGTATCGATTATTACAATTTTGGGGAAGCTAACGCGGCGGAATTCTTAAGTTGTTCTCAGCATGTATTGAATGGGAATTACGATGCCGTCTTAGTCGCGCCTATTTTTGCCAAGGAGGGACATTCGTTCTTCGACGGCTGCGAAGAACAAGGCTTGAAATATGTGCAAATCAATACCTATCTCCCTCGGACGGACAATAGTTTTACTGTCTCTTATACACATCTCCGAGCCCACGAGACCGAGGCTGATCTCGTA
>CAJXUM010000926.1 GCA_913060855.1 uncultured Lewinella sp.
TCGTGGGCTCGGAGATGTGTATAAGAGACAGTTACTGACCAAGAAGAAGAACAGTTGTCGGATACACTTGGTAGCGGTACCTCAAAGGAAGCCGTACAATTAAATGGCCCACTGGAGAATTCTAAGACATCCAATTCACCATCCCAGTCATAGTCGGCGGTAGGCGCTTCTACAATAGGATCTTCGAAGTCACCCACTTTGATCAGTTGCGTATATGTCCTTTCATCGTCTGTATCACACCAGTCAATCACATTCCAAGTACGAATAAACTTGTAGCTATTCTCGCAAATATCGATCAACTCAGAGTCGGAGTAAGTAGCTGCTAGATTGCAATATGTGTCTGCTATATCGTGTTCATCGAAGAAAGTGGAAACAGAAGGATACCCCCCTGTTTCCGTCGGCTTGGGATGGCCTTCGCTATCGTATATTAAATCGGATTCACAATTCAGTTCTATTACTTCATCTGGAAGAGTTACATCATCGAAGTTCGGTTTGCGAACAGTAATATACTGGGTACATTCATCTGTCAAACCAGCACCATCTGTTACGGTAAATACACGTTTGAGTATTACATCATCACATGCTTCATCCTCACCATAAATGGTCTCTTCGTACCAAGTATAAGACTCGCCATCGCAGTTGTCATAGGTCTCTGGCTCACCAGTGAAGTCGAGTTTTCCATATAACTCATCAATATCCGTACAGATGAAATCAATGTACGTAACTGGACATTCAATGACTGGCGCTATGTTGTCATAAGTAGTGATACTTCCTGTACAGAAGTATTCGCCTTCAATGAAAACATCAAACTCATGCAGGCCCGTTCCTTCTGTATAATTAGCATCGTCGTCTCCTCGTACTTTGCCGTCTACTACGATCTCAACGTCAGCTGCTGTCAAACAACCAAATGTGCCTTCTAGTACCATATCAGGAGTCAACGCTACCTCACAGGTGGTGCCCACAGGAGCCGTTAGGCCCGTATTGCAAGCCAAATTCTGAGGCGGTGTAGGACCTTGCGTCACACTCACCCACATTACTTGGGTAGTCGTGTTACCGGATCCGTCAGTAGCTGTTAATGTAATCGTGTAAGGAGTAGCTGCTGCAGCATAAGTAATTATCCACTTCACCGCATCTCCTTCTGGAGAAGGGCTCATAGCTACGCTACCCGTTGCATCTACCTCAACATCTATCTCAGCAGAACAGTTATCGATCGCTGATACCGAGAATTTGATATCTGTTGTATTGGGTCCACAGGGATCAAGTTCTCTTGAGATCGCCGCTGTTGGGTATACAATTACAGGAGGAATTAAATCAGGCGTACCATTAACAGCAATTGTAGATTCCTTGCTAGTCGTTTCATCACCACTATCTGTATAGGAAACCATAAAGGAGGCACCATCATTGACTAAGGTAAGATCAGCATTCAACTCAATCAATACCATTCCTTCTGCTTCAGAAAGTACGGTGGCGTTTTCACTAGGTACGGGGATAGATTCACCTCCTACAGTGATCACCACATTATCCAGATCAATCTCTTCATCACAATCATCCGTAATCTGTACGGACCATACGGCTTTCAGAGTAGACTGGCAAGATGGAATAGTAAAAGTAGTGTTACCAGGCATATCAATACCAGGTGCATTATTGTCTTCTTGAGAAACAATTACAGCTACTACTACATCATCCGCACCAGGGTAAGTGAAAGTCACAGCATACTCGTCTGGCTCCAAGGTGCCCGTAAATTCAAAGTAGGCGGAAAGGCCATTTAAGATAGGAGTAGCGGCGGATAAGCCAGTAACGCCTGCCATCTTCAAGTCATCTGTAATGTCATCACAATCGTCGGTCACTGTTACACCGATTACTACTTCGGCGCCATCTTCGCAAGATAATGCTGTGAAGGCATTGCCGGAGCTTGTAATGACCGGATCGGTTTCCTCTGCGGCTTTATTAATTAAAATAGATCCGGTGGTCTCATATTCGTCCCCATTGTCATCGGTATAGGTGACTAGGAAAGGACCTCCTAGGGGATACTCCGTGTCTTCTTCTCCAGAAAATCCAACCGCCAGCTGGATCGTTCCATTTTCTGCTACAAATCCAAGTTCTAAAAACTCGATCGGAGCACCTGAATCAATAGCTATCTCCAATTGGTCTGGATCTATGTAACTATCACAACCATCTAGGATTGTGATATCAAAAAGGCTGAAAGTAGTATCCCTACAAGCAGGAACAAGTAGATGGATTGGGCCTACAAGAATAGTAGGTTCAATGTTGTCATTCACCTCCGCTGTAATCGTAATACAAGAAGGAGCTGATAAGCCGGCCTCTTCTAAATCATCCAAACACACTTCAACGGTGGATTCACCCACAGCCCAGTTGATTTCAACTACCCATTCACCACTATTGACAGTTACGATACCGTTTCCCGTATCAATTTCTTCTGTATCTTCATAAATATTGATCTGCGTTCCGGGATCGATATTTTCAGGGCTATCAACTACGGAAACCGTCAAAGCATTACTTGTCGTGATTTCGCCATCGCAATTATCAACACCGGTAACATGGAAGTAGCTCTTCATCGAACAAGCCCCCTCTGGGATATCCATGCTGCCCAAATTAGCAGCGGTATCCGCTACTGACTCTTCGATATTATCGGCGATCAAGTCGCCCGCGAAGTAATCAGTTACTATAATTTTGGGTGATTCCATATCCATTCCATTTGGAATTTCTACGGTATCATCCGTTAATTTAGATTTCGGTGGATTGCAATCCCCTACTTCTTCTACATCTACCGTGTAGGTATCTACGCCATAACCGCAGAACGTATAAGTTCCTTGTCCGAAACCAGCTACATCTGTATCACCTTCCTCTGAATCTGATTGCACCATCAAGTTACCATCGATCGTAATGTTATAAGTACCCCAACAAGTCGAGCCATCCGCGATCGTTACGACTATACATCCATTTTCTAGATAGCCTGGCGACTCGGCTGGGCAAGTTGGCTTGTCCACGGTAATATCAACTGTAAATTGCTCATCTTTTGTCTCGAAATACCCCTCATAATCATCCCATAAGTATTCCGTATCTTCCTCTGCATCTCGGAACGGCCCTTCATCATCTACCGTCAGGGGAAATTGTCGTTGAAAATTCCAGAGAGAGTTATTACCCGACTCGGGCATACCATCACATATTTCAGCCACCGCAAACCAGTAAGAAGTACCAGCCTGAATCAAATCACTGGATAACTGATAACTGATTTCATAGGTATCCGGATTCTCCCCCAATTCTACGGTTAGAGCAGGATCATCCGCACAGATTGAAAATTCTAATAGAGAAGCATGAATTCCCGCTCCTAAGTAGTCGAGGAATAGTCCCAAATCTCCGAACTCCGCATGTTGCGGCCCTGCACCAGCCACTATCACCTTCCAACAATGATCAGCTATTCCGTCATGCTCATCGATATTGATAGTTTGCCAACTGATCGTTGCACCATCTTCGGTACAATCAGTCGCCGCCAAACTAAAAGGAGCAAAACAGTCTTCAGCATATAATCCAATGGTAACGGAGAAGTTATTTTTAATATCTTCTTTAACCTGTCTCTTATACACATCTGACGCTGCCGACGAAGAGGATAGTGTAGAT
>CAJXUM010000927.1 GCA_913060855.1 uncultured Lewinella sp.
CCGAGATCTACACTATCCTCTTCGTCGGCATCGTCAGATGTGTATAAGAGACAGGATAAAAAGAGCCGTCCTTTATTCTACCGCCCTTGGATTGTATGAGGCGCGGATTAATGGGCAAAAAGTGGGGGAGGACTACTTCGCTCCCGGCTGGACGGATTATAATAAAAGAGTCTACTACCAAACTTATGATGTCACCCAAATGCTTCATACCGGGGACAATGCAATGGGCTTCATTTTAGCCAATGGTTGGTATGCTGGCTATACAGGATATGCCGTTTTAGTTGGACAACCTCAAACCTATGCCTTCTACGGAGAGATACCGGTATTAAAGGCCCAATTAGAAATTGAATACGAAAATGGAGAAAAGGAATGGATTACTTCCGATGCAGATTGGAAAGTAAATACCGGCCCCATCTTGGAGGCGGATCTGTTAATGGGAGAATCTTACGATGCCCGCTTGGAATTTGACCGATGGGATGAAGCCGATTATGAGGATACGGCTTGGAAGGCATGCCGGAGAATGGTGGGTGCCATGGGTAAAGTAGAGGCCTCTCCTGGTGTAACTGTACAAGTCGTAGAAGAAATTGAACCCATTGCCATTACCGAGCCGGAAAAAGGAAAATATATCTTCGACTTAGGGACAAATATAGCGGGGATTGTTCAATTAGATATTAAGGGCAAAGCGGGTACAACAGTCCAATTACGCTATGGTGAAATGCTCCACCCGGATGGGCGGCTGATGACAGCGAACTTGCGGAAAGCTAGGGCCACTGATACCTACACGCTCAAAGGGGATAACGACGGGGAAAGCTGGTGTCCAAAATTCACCTATCACGGTTTTCAATACATTGAAGTAAGTGGATTGAGTGAACGACCTGATAAAGAAATGATTAGGGGCCTGGTGCTAAGTTCCGTTACGCCGCAGGCGGGGCATTTTGAGTCGGGAAATCAGATGATTAACCAGCTCTACCGTAATATCGTGCGTACTCAAAAGGCGAATTACCTGGATGTTCCTACGGATTGTCCCCAACGGGATGAGCGCATGGGTTGGACGGGAGATGCGCAGGTCTACATGCGTACCGCTACCTATAATACCGATATTGCTGCCTTCCATCAAAAATGGTTGGTTGATTTGAATGACGCGCAATTCGGAAATGGCGCCTATCCTAATTTTGCCCCAATGGCTTTCCACCGTCCCAATACCATGTATTCTCCCGGGTGGATGGATGCGGGAATTATCTGTACCTATAATATTTTCAAGGTGTACAATGATGTAGATATCGTGCAGCAGTTTTACCCGAATATGCAGCGACAATTGACGTTGTATCAAAGCAAGAGTAGCGAGAATTTACTGCCAGATGGTGCTTTTGATGAGGTGAATCCGCAGGGCGGGTATGGCGATTGGTTGAACCAGGATGATACACCGACTTCCAAGATGCTGATGGCCAATATCTATTGGTTGTTTGATTTGCGCTTGATGGGAGAAATGGCCCAAGCCATCGGGGAAGTAGCGGATGCAGCAGCCTACCAGATTACTTTTCGGAAAGTGCAGGAAGCCTTTCTCGCAAAATATATGGGAGAAGATGGGCGGCTGAAAGAAAACACCCAAACGGCCTGCGCGATGGCCCTTGACCTCGATGTGCTACCGAGCTCGTTCAAACCGGCTGTGGCCAAACAGCTTTTGCAGTTATTGCAGACTAATAAAGGATATTTGGCTACCGGTTTTCTGGGTACTAAACACCTATTGCCCGCCTTATCGAATGCGGGTTACCAACAAGAAGCGCTGGAACTCTTTACGAAGAAAGGCTTTCCATCCTGGTTATATGAAGTGGTCAATGGGGCTACTTCTATCTGGGAACGCTGGGATAGTTATACGATCGAAAATGGATTTGGTGGAGAACAAAATACCGGTATGAATTCCTTTAGTCACTATGCTTTTGGCGCAGTAGCAGAATGGATGTTTCGCCATTTAGCGGGTATCGATATGCTGGACAATGGCTTTCGCGAAATCGTGATCCGCCCGGAACCTAATGCTGCATTAGGTCCGGTATCTGCCAGTTACCATTCGATCAATGGCGAAATCAAATCTGGCTGGTCTTTGGAGGACAAGAACCTGAAGTTGGAAATTTCTATTCCGGCCAATACGACGGCTCAAATCTGGATCCCTGCTAAAGAGGCCGCCCTAGTGCAAGAGAATAATTTACCCCTTTCAAAGGTCGAGGGGATTAGTAAACAGGAGATGAATGGCAAATATTTGGTGCTGGAAGTGGGTTCAGGTGAGTATCGCTTTAGCTCGATGGGAATGGCCAAATCACTGCCTGATGTAAAAGCACCTTGATATTGATGCATACTGTTTGACATTTTACGCCAAGCGGGTTTAAAAGTTTAGGCCAAAGAATTAAGCCCATAAACCTTCAACCTTCAACTGATAAACGATAGGTCCAGTAGGGTGAGGTTAATTCCTGTGCTGCCTATATTTTATTGACTACACGAAGTAATTAAACACCAAAAAAATGAACCGAAAAACGCTAATTCTAATTGCGGGAGTGGTAGCTGTTATGGCCTTGCTAGGGTCGTGTCAGGGAAATGAAAAGGCAGAAAATAAGGCGCAAAAGCCAAATGTCATCCTCATCGCCGTCGATGACCTGAACGACTGGATTGGTGCCCTGGGCGGTCATCCGCAGGCGAATACGCCGAATATCGATCGCTTGGCGGCCAAAGGCATATTGTTCACCAATGCGCACTGCCAGTCACCGGTCTGCAATCCTTCTCGGGCGAGTCTGATGACCTCCTTGTATCCTAGCACTTCGGGGATTTATTTCCTGAACCCTGATCTGAAAGAATCGCCAGTAGCAACTAAAAATACCTTGATGCCAGCCCGTTTTCAAGAAGAAGGCTATCATGTGACGGGCGTGGGAAAACTATTTCATAATGGTGGTAACCAGAATGAGAATTACATACCCAATTATGGCGGGCAATTTGGTGGGTTTGGTCCGATGCCGGAGGAGAAGATCAGCACCTATCCCGGCCACCCATTGTGGGATTGGGGAGCATACCCGGAACAGGATGAGCAAATGCCCGACTACAAAATTGCTGATTGGGCGATCGAGCATCTCCAAGAAAAACATGATAGTGCCTTGTGGATGGGCGTTGGTTTTTACCGTCCCCATGTCCCGCAATTTGCACCGCAGAAGTGGTTTGATCTATTCCCAATGGAGACCCTTCAATTGCCTAGCGTGGCTACGGATGACCTCAGTGATCTTTCTGCTTATGGCACGGATATTACTCGACTCAATCATGTATCCCCCACACACGAATGGGTGACCGAAAATGAAGCCTGGAAACCCCTGGTCCAATCTTATTTGGCCTGCGTGAGCTTCGTGGATGAGCAGGTGGGAAAGGTTGTACAGGCGATCGAAAACAGCGACTACAAAGACAATACTTATATCGTACTCTTCAGTGATCACGGCTTCCATTTGGGCGAAAAAGAACGCTATGCCAAACGAAGCCTCTGGGAGGATGGTGCCAGAGTGCCCCTTATCGTGGTGGGCCCGGGCATCGCTGCGGGGAAGGTTGCTAATATACCGGTGCAATTATTAGATATTTATCCCCTGTCTCTTATACACATCTGACGCTG
>CAJXUM010000928.1 GCA_913060855.1 uncultured Lewinella sp.
TCGTCGGCAGCGTCAGATGTGTATAAGAGACAGGCCTCCATGAGTCCCCAGTTGCTACCCGACCGATATTTGGTCATCAGGAATTCGGCATGCTCGTAGCAGCTATTCAGAAAAGCGACCAACACTTCGCTGCTAAAGGAAGGAGCGTCAATGAATCGCTGGAATAGGCCTGGCCAATTGTAGCCGCGAATTCCGGTCTCTATAGAACGCCAGGCGTACTTATGCTCAGCATCATTTGGATTTTTGCGTGTCCAGTCCAGTAGTTGGCGGCACCACTCCTCCGCGTATTTTTCGTCACCCGTCTGCCAATACACCCGTCCCATAGCATTCCAGAAATACATGCGGTTCAATTGCCAGACCCACTCCATATCGGGTACTGGCCGGGAATTCCAGTTGATGTCATCGCCGCAAAAATGGGAGGGATAGGCGGGTTGTCCCACAAAGACGTGTTCCAGGGCTTCATCGGCCCATTTGAGGTCTTTTTCATCGGGTGTTTCTCCCAAAAAGCCGGGCTTAGCAGTCCGGTCAATGGGATGCTTCACCAATGACTTTCGGCGAAAATAGGTGAGTAAGTGTTTCCCCGCCGACTGTAGGTCACCCGCCGACTGCCTGACCTGTTCCATACCTGCACGGTCTACATCCAAACGTGAAAGCAATAGCTTGATGGCCTGATCATCTGCATGATCTGCTTTAGAGACAGCCGGTAATACAAGAAGAAAAAATAGGAGCCTGAGAAGTAATGGTCGGATGGTTTTCATAGACATCTTGCGCTTTAATATTATGAAGTTGTCTCCCCAATATACACAATAGCAAGAAGCAATTGGTGCTCGAAAACGGGCAATTGAAATTTTGCCCATTTTTCTTTTCGCAAACATTTTGTACTCCCGAAATTGCTTAAATTTTGAACCTCTGTTTGAAATATGGATTCTCCGTAGAGCCGTTGTTCAAGAATACCTAGGTATGAGAAATTAGGTTTTTTTGAAACTTTAATCACGTACTTAAATTCCGCAGGCTAAATTTTTCGGTAATAAGCATGATGGGTCACCGTTGATACTTCCCGGACCCATACCAGGCCCGGGAAGTTGTAACTTATTTTGTGACCTCCTTTACCAAAGCCAGGGTCTGTATCATAACCCGTTCGTTGGTCTCGGCGTATCCCGAGAAATCTGGGCCCTTGATACCTTCAGGTACAGTCGGTTGAATGGCTTCACCCAGTGTGTCGAAGTGATCGGAAGAAATAGCATTGAAGGGCACCGTTGTGCCTCCTGGGGTCAATAAGGTGGCGACGTTCCAACCCACACAGCTGACCTTCTTTTTCTTCATCAAGTCTTCTACAAAGGGCTTCCATGTTTTCGTCTCAAAGGCCAGGTACTTCTCCATATCCGAGACCTTTGCAAAATTGACTCGGACGAATTTGCCGGTTTTAGACCCTTCTGCAATGGCCCGTCCTTGCATCACGAAAGAACTTACCGATTTGCTGAGTTGATGGGTATCATTTTCCTTGGCAGCCTGGCTGGGAGATGCCATAGCCGCAGTATAGGTCGCGTACATCTTCTCCAAAGCTACTTTGTCGGCAAAAACATTAACGAGTACGAAGTTGTAGGAATTCTCATCCATGTTCATACCGCCAACCCGGCGCCATAATCTCCAGCTGATAAGCCTGCCTTCGTTCACCGCTTTCTTGGCTCTTTCTGCCCAATAGGTCGTTTCTCGTTCGACAAATTCGGCAATGTTCTCTTCTGGGACGGAACGGAAATCAAGGACCGCTATCTGGGCACTTGCTGACAAGCTCATGGCCAGGAAAAACAAGACAAAAAGTCCTGATAGTAAGCTTGGCGTATTCGAACCTCTTAACTTCAATTTTCTCATGTTTATAAATTTTAGGTTGAAAGAATTATTTTCTTTTGCTGATCAATTCATACGATTACGCTCCTCTGTGGCTCCTCTCTGCCGCTTACGTCCAGATTTCAACTTTTGGTTACCGAAATTTCTGGAATAGTTTAGCGTGAAAGTGCGCTGGGATAAATCGAATATGCCGGTATAAGCGAGGTTTTGGTCAGGTACCTCGACATTGCCTCGCATCACCACGGAATTCAACACATCACTGACATTCAGTCGTAAGCTTCCCCACTGGCCGCCCAGCTGTTTCTGTAAGCCCAGGTTGAGGCCGTACATTTCTCCAAAGTTCAATGCACCATTGATACGCGGACTGTTATAGAAAAAAGCAAGCTCTGAAGAAAAACCTTTGGGTAGTTTGAAAGAGTGAGTGGTATTCAACTGCACGTAGTTCCTTGTGAGTTGAAAAGGGCGATCGCTGACATAGGCGTTGTTTTCCTGGTAGAAATACATAGCGTTACTTCGGCTGCTCCACCAGGGCGTGATCTGTAAAGGGTATCCAATCGTAAAGGAGAAGATTTTTGAGTTTTTGATGTTTTCCGAGACCAATAAGAGTCGGTTCGCCTCTGAGTCATAGCGTTGCTGAAATCGGGCGATTGCACTGTCTTGTACGGTATACTGTACCGAAAAGAATAGGGTCTTGTAGCGTAGGTCTACTTTGAAGGCATCTGAAATGGCCGGCTGTATCGCCGCATTTCCTGAGAAGAAGGTGCTCGGGTCGATCAAGAAAGCAAAAGGGGCCATTTCCCTGAAAGTAGGCCGGGTGATCCGCCGTGAATAAGAAAGATTACCACTGATGCTTTCGCTGAATTTATGTGTTAAAAAGGCACTAGGGAACAGTTTGCCGAACTGACGGTCGATTACTCTTCCATCAGTCTCTGAGTCTAGTCTGGAGTTGGTATACTCATAACGCAGGCCTATTTTGGCACTCGTCTTTTGCCCAAGTTGCAAATCGGTGGATAGGTATGCGGCTAGTATTTCTTCTGCAAGCTTGCTGTTGCTACTTAGAGAAGTCTCAGGTAGCCAGTTTTCCAATTTTAGCGTTTCTACCAATACTGAGTTTTCAAAAGTAGATCGGACGGCTTTCACTCCTGCATCAAGTTTCATACCTCCATTGAGATCCTTATGGTAGTCTAAGTTGCCGACTAGGATATCGAGTGGGGTCACCTTAGACGATCGGGTGAGGATTTCTTCCAGGAAGGTGTCTGTCCCGTCCGATACTGTGTTCGCATAGTCGATCGGGTTTTCATTGCGGTAATACAGATAGTCCGCATCAATGCTGATATTTTCACTATCCGAAAATCGATGACTAATATTGAAGTTGGCGCCGTAATGCCGCCATTGGTTTCGTTCGATGGCCTCAACGGAATTCACTATATATAGCGTCCTATCCCTCAAGAGATCATTCCGGGTGAGTGCATCCATCGACGAATGATTGTCATAAGCAGAAAGCAATCCGCCAATCTCCGTTTTATCGGATAGCTGATACTCCATTCCAAAGCGAAAATTGTGATCGCGCTGAGTAGGTAAGCGTACGCCACTCGAATTGGATTCCTGCAAGGCATCGGGTGCTTGGATCGCCCGTTTAGTCGTAAAGCCTTGTTCCTGGTCTTTCAACAAGAAGGAATAATTGCCGAACAGGAATAGCTTGTTTTTCCGAAAATTCAGGTTGATACTATTGTTACTGACCTGTCCCTGTCTCTTATACACATCTCCGAGCCCACGAGACCGAGGCTGAT
>CAJXUM010000929.1 GCA_913060855.1 uncultured Lewinella sp.
TCAAAAATGCTGCTAGGGCTGTACTTGTTTTTTGTTTTTTTTTGAATTTTGTTTTCTTTGACCGCCCTAAGAAGAATTTTTTTGATGGGTGGGATAGGGGGATGTACATCCTATATGCATCTTATATGCATCTTGTAATACGAACTTCGATGAATTATTTTGACCAATAGCTTGAATTCCGACTGTATAAATGATTCAACTAAATAATATTAGAAAATCCTATAGGACAGAATATACTGCCCTAGAGGTACTGAAAGGAATCGACCTGACCATTGAGACGGGAGAATTTGCGGCAATCATGGGCTCCTCTGGCTCTGGCAAATCTACCTTGTTAAATATCATGGGCATACTCGATGATTACACCATCGGTGAATACTATCTAGCAGGAACCCTCATTAAAGACCTGAGTCAAACACAAGCGGCTTACTACCGAAACCAGATGATCGGGTTTGTCTTCCAATCTTTTAATTTACTATCCTTCAAGTCTGCTTGGGAAAATGTAGCCCTCCCCTTATACTACCAAAAGGTAGATCGCAAAAAGCGAAAGGATATGGCCATGGCCTATTTGGACAAGGTAGGCCTCAAAGACTGGGCAGAGCACCTTCCCAATCAGTTGTCGGGAGGACAGCAACAACGGGTTGCCATTGCCCGCTCGCTCATTACTCAACCTAAAGTTCTACTAGCTGATGAACCCACAGGAGCGTTAGATTCTACTACTTCTTATGAGGTGATGAAGATTTTTAAAGAAGTTAATGAGCAAGGGATCACGGTTATCTTAGTCACACATGAGAATGATATTGCAGCAAAGTGTAAACGGGTGATCCGATTGAAAGATGGACTCATCGAAGGGAATACCGTAGCGGCTTCTGCCTCTTAAATTTCTTAATCATTCTCTTTTTCCAGCTTGCAAAACGGATTGATTCAAAGCGTAAGATATTATGATTGATTGGGATAAATGGCAAGAGATTTTCAACTCTATTCGGCGGCATAAAATGCGGACGATCCTCACCGCCTTAGGCGTGTTCTGGGGGATTTTCATGCTAGTAATATTATTGGGTGCCGGGCAGGGGCTGCAAAATGGCGTTGCACATGAGTTTAGAGATGATGCCATCAATAGTGTTTGGGTTCGTAGAGGCACTACTTCTATGCCTTATAAAGGTTTACCCAAAGGGAGAAGAGTACTATTCAATAATGATAATTATGACTACCTAACTGGCTTTGAGGAAATAGATGCGTTGACTGGCCGCTATTATTTACAAGGTGGTAATCAAATGGTGAAATATGGCAAGAAGAGCTTATCCTTTCCCACGGTAGGCGTACACCCCGGTCATCGAGTAGTTGAAAACAGTATTATCACGGAAGGACGATATATCAACGAACGCGACATAAAAGAGATTCGAAAAGTAGTAGTGATTGGCTTGCCGGTACGACGTGAATTATTTGGAGAAAAGAATGCGATTGGGGAAATGGTGACGATTGGAGGCATTGTCTACACGGTCATCGGCATCTATAGAGATACGGGTGGCGAAGAGGAAATGCGTATGATTTACATCCCCATGTCGACGGCCCAAAAAGTATATGCGGGTACAGAAAATGTTCATCAACTCATGTTTACTGTCGGAGATCTTTCTGTCGAAGAAACGAATGAGCTGACAGAAGAAGTAAGGAATGATCTAGCCCGACAATTACAATTTGACCCGAAAGATCGTCGGGCAGTATACATCTATAATCAGGCCGAGAATTACCAAGAACTTATGAACCTCTTTGCCGCGATTCGGATTTTCGTCTGGTTTGTAGGTCTAGGTAGTATTGTAGCAGGGGTGATTGGGGTGAGTAATATTATGCTCATTGTAGTAAAAGATCGAACCAAAGAAATTGGCATCCGAAAAGCATTGGGAGCAACACCCTATTCGATCGTTTCTATGATCTTGCAAGAGGCTGTCTTTATTACGGCCTTGGCAGGCTATTTCGGTCTAATTGCAGGCATTGGTGTTATTTATTTGATCAGAGAGTTGGAGGTCGATTATTTCCGTAATCCCCAAGTTGATTTGAGTGTAGCGGTAGCGGCTACCATTGTACTAGTACTGGCTGGAGCCCTCGCTGGCTTGATGCCTGCGCTGCAAGCTGCACGAATCCATCCCGTCGTGGCGATGAAGAGTGACTAGAGACTGAATGGATTGCAGTGGAAAAACAATCTGACTAGACTTCAGCAGTTTTCCAGGACAAGACCAAGGAAACTTCTGAAGTCTTGAACTAGCAGTTGCAAGTGTTTTCCACCTGCGACTTGGATGATAAAATAACAAAGACTCATGTTCGATTACGATAAGTGGCAAGAAATATTCGGGACGATGCGCAAACATAAATTGCGCACCGCACTCACCGCGCTGGGGGTATTCTGGGGGATTTTTATGCTCATTTTTGTATTGGGAATGGGGCAGGGATTAGAGAATGGGGTGTACAAAGGTTTTGGGCAACAAGTGAAAAACGTCATGTATGTATGGACGACGCGGACCTCAAAACCGTACCAAGGATTCCAGCCGGGGCGAGTTCCACGGCTTAAATTGGAGGACATTAAAGCCATTAAAAATAATGTACCACAAGTAGACCTGATAGCGCCAAGACTCAGTATGGGGACGAATACCGTCAGCTTTGGAGAACAGTCGGATGAATATGAAATAAGAGGAGAGTTGGAGGATATGATCAAGATCGAGGCACTGCAGCTACACGAAGGTCGATACATCAATAAAAGAGATATTGCTGAAAGCCGTAAAGTAGCGGTCATTGGCAAACGGGTAAAGGAAGTACTGTTTGGACAAGCGCCCTGTATTGGGGCCTATATTCAAGTACGAGGCGTACAGTTCAAAGTGGTAGGCGTGTTTGGGCCAATGCAGGTTAAACCCTGGACGGAAGAGGACTTAGAAGCCGTTGTCATTCCGCTTACCGCCATGCATCGAACCTTTGGAATGGGCGGAAGGGTGGATTATTTCATCTGTTCTGCCAAGCCAAGTGTTTTGGTGAGTGAAATGGAGCCCAAAGTCCGCGGCGTATTAAAGCAACGTCATCATGTGGCACCCGATGACCCAAGGGGGATTGGTGGCTTCAATTTGCAAGAGGAATTTCTCAGTGTACAAGTAATATTTGGAGGGATGAAATTATTTCTCTGGTTTGTGGGTATCGGTACGCTATTGGCGGGCATCGTAGGTGTGAGTAATATTATGCTCATCATTGTAAAAGAGCGAACCAAGGAAATTGGCATCCGGAAAGCGCTAGGGGCCACGCCAGGCTCCATTATCAGTATGATTTTGATCGAATCTATCTTTCTGACAAGTATATCGGGCTATTTGGGCCTAATTGCCGGTACTTTCGTAATTGGCGGTATCGATTATCTACTCATTCTTAATGAAGCTGATTTGGATAATTTTCACCATCCCACCGTTAATCTGACTGTGGGTATTGGGGCTATCCTATTATTAATTATTGCAGGAACGGTAGCTGGTTTAATCCCCGCGTTACAAGCCGCTAGGGTAAGGCCAGTGATTGCATTGAAAGATGAATAAGTGAAGAGTCAAGAATAAGTTGCGCCGAAATACGCCGCTATTTTTTCTTTTAAGAAGGCTTCAAAAATCCAGCATA